>NZ_JBQERO010000027.1:0-34780 GCF_056535125.1 Ruegeria sp. O4
GGCGGCAACTGGAGCTTCGAGTTCTACATGGAACAAAAACACGTCGGCTTCGCAACCGGAAATCACAACATCATGCAGCTGGGGAAGTGAACTCGGGCAAGGGCTCTGGTACACAGACGTCGGTAAACACGAGGAGGAACTGCCATGGGAAAGATCGTACAAGCCGCGAAGATCACGCATGTGCCGAGTATCTGGATGTCCCACACGATGCCGAAATATAAGGGCATCCGGCAGTCTGCCATTGATGGGTATGCGCGCCTGCGCCAGGACGCGATAGATCGCGAGGTCGAGACCTTTCTTGTTTTCGACACCCATTGGATCACCAATCAGGGGTTTCACCTGAATACCAAAGAGCACCACAAAGGCCGCTTCATCAGTCATGAACTGCCGCACATGCTGGCAGACATGGAGTTTGATTATCGCGGGGATAACACGTTGGGGGAAACCATCCTTGATGTTCTGCGTGAGCGTGGCCAGCGAGCGCTTGGCCATTCGCACCCCGATATGGGAATGGAATATGGCACCCTTCTGCCTATGCATTTCATCAACGAAGGGGTGAATGCGCGCGTTTTGCCCGTTGCAGTCAACCAGTTCTCGTCGATTCAGGAAAACCGCGTCTGGGGTGAGGCCATTGCCGAAGGTATCCGGCGTTCCGACCGGAACGTTTCCATACTGGCCTCTGGCTCACTCAGCCATGATTTCACGCCGAATGAGCGTTCGGTCGACGGATTGAATGCGGTAAACGGCGAGTTCAACCGCCAGATGGATATGCACGTGCTGGAGATGTGGAAACAGGGACGGTTCGAAGAGTTCCTTGAAATGCTGCCGGACTATGCGAAGAAATGCGCAGGCGAATGTGCCATGAATGACACTGCTTTGCTGTTCGGAGCTCTGGGCTGGGGCAGCTACAAGGGTGAGATCGACATCTACACCCCCTACTTCGGCAGCTCTGGCACAGGTCAGGCGAATGTCAGTTTTTCGGTCTGAAGGCATAACCTGGGACCTTTTCAATTGAAAAACGCACTCCTGTTCGGCTTTAGTCCACGAGCCGAACAGGTAAGTTCGGGGACTGGACGAATTGGTGCTCAGTTACAAAAGAAGGCTTGCGCATGGATTGGGACACGTTTTCGCATTGGGGTCAGCACATTTCGAAATGGGCGGCCGATTACCACAAGACACTTGCTGAACGTCCTGTTCGGGCCCAGACCACACCAGGAGAAATCGCGGCCCAGCTAAAGGCATCGCCCCCTGATAGTGGCGAGCCCATGGAAGCCGTCATGGCCGATTTTGAACGGATTGTGATGCCGGGTATTACACATTGGCAACATCCCCGGTTCTTTGCCTATTTCCCGGCCAACGCAGCGCCCCCGTCGATGCTGGCTGAAATGCTGGTGACCACAATCGCGGCGCAATGCATGTTGTGGCAGACCTCACCAGCTGCGACCGAGGTCGAAGGTGTCATGGTCGATTGGCTGCGGCAGGCGCTTGGGTTGCCCGAAGGTATGACCGGAGTTATTCAGGACAGTGCATCATCCGCCACGTTGTCGGCCGTTCTGACCATGCGGGAACGGGCCACAGGGTTTACCGGCAACCGCGAAGGCCTGAACGCCAAGGGCGCACTGCGCATCTACTGCTCGGATCAGGTGCATTCATCGATTGATCGGGCTTGCTGGGTTGCGGGGATCGGTCAGGACAATCTGGTGAAACTTCCTACAGGTGGTCCGACCTTTGCGATTGATACTGGGGCTCTTGATACCGCAATTCAGGGTGACATCGCCGCCGGACATATTCCCGCCGGTATCATTGCAATCACGGGCGGTACTGGTGTCGGGGCCTGCGATGATCTGGTGGCGGTGGTTGACATCGCGCAAAAATACGACCTCTATACGCATCTCGACGCGGCCTGGGCGGGGTCGGCGATGATCTGCCCCGAGCTTCGTGAGGCCCTTTGGCCCGGGGCGGATCGTTACGACAGCATTGTCTTCAACCCACATAAATGGATGGGGGCGCAGTTCGATTGCGCGATCCAGTTTCTGCGGGACGCCACGCCACAGCTCAACACGCTTAAGATCGAACCGGAATACCTCAAGACCACAGGGGCAGAGGTAACGAATTATTCGGAATGGACAATCCCTCTGGGTCGACGGTTCCGGGCATTGAAGATCTGGTTCTTGATGCGGTCATACGGTCTCGACGGGTTGCGGAGCCGAATTCGCAACCATGTGCTCTGGGCCAATGAACTTGCAGAAAAGATCGGCGCGATAGAGGGGTTTGAGATCACCACCGGCCCGATCCTAAGCCTGTTTTCCTTTCGCTGTCCGGGGGATGACGCCGCGCAGCAGCGGCTGGTGGATGCGTTGAATGACGATGGCCGAATTTACCTGACGCAAGGCATGTTCGATGGCCGCAAGATCATCCGCTTTCAGGTCGGGCAATTCGATACAACGCGCGATGACGTGCTTATGGCGGCGGATGTCATCCGCGATGTCTGGGAGAGCCTGCTATGAAGTTCGCGACGTTCAGTGCTGCAGGGGATACCTTCTTTGGCGCGATCACCGATGATGGCGCGATCGCTCTGAATGGTGATTTCCCCTAGTTTTCCAGCCTGTATGAGGTCATCGCTGCTGGTGAGTTTGCCCAAGCCGAAACCGAAGACTATGAATATCTAACACGCTCACTCTCGTTATGAGTGAGGGACCATCGGTGGGTAGGTCAAAGGTCAATTGTGGGTCTTTGAAGGATGAAAGGGTATTGAGGAAAGCGCTTTTCCGGCAACTTCGACGAGAGTTTAGCGAGAGATAAGAAAATGTTGAAAGTCGTTATACATCAGGGGTTTCATAAAACAGGCACTCGAACACTGCAAACAATGTTGCTCAGAAATCGTTCCCGATTAAAGGGCAGAGTGAATATTCTGGTTCCGAGTGATCTGCAAGAGGCGGGCTTCTCAGCACGGCGCTTTTCTGTAGTGCAAGAAGAACGAGTGCTAAATAAGTTTCGTAAACAATTAAGACAAGCTCTGGCGCGCTTTGAAAACGAAACAGACAAACCGCTTTTGATTAGTAACGAGGAGTTTGCGGGCCTGATTCCAGGGCGTAAAAATGTGTATTCTTATTCCATGGTAACGGTTTTGTCTGAAGTGCTATTGGATGAGATCGAGAAGTTCGCTGATGGTAACGCGCGTGCAACCTTCTTTTTTACCACCAGGAACGCCTCTGATTGGATTAAGAGTGTTTATTGGCAAAACATACGTTCGAACCGAATTCAGGAAGGCCTTTCGGAATACGCGGACCTACTTCAGCAAGGCGCAGATCTTGCTGGTGTGGTTGCCCGAGTTAAGGATGCCGTATCCTCCCGAGCCGACGTCGTTTCCCTAGACACCTCAAACATGAGTGACCGTCTATTTCCCGCCACAAAGGTGCTATCGATGCTGAACGTAAGGTCCGATGATCTTACGCCTGTCAGTAACTTGAATGTCCAACCGGTTGGAGCCGCAGAGTATTTTCTGGAATTGAACAGATCAAACATAACGGACGAAGAGGTCATGGCAGCGAAACGCAATTTCTTAGACGATTTGAAGGTGCGCAAAAAGTAAGAAAGAAGGCCACGCGCTCGCTGCAGCCACGGTCCTTATTGGCGCGCCTCAGGATAGCCGACCAATCTGATCTGCGATTTCAGAACAACACACGAGACCACACCCGTGCGTGATTTCTCCAAGCGGGCATGCCTAAAGCTTTTGCACACCATGCATGGTCAGGGTGCTCACCAGATCGGCATAATCTTCGCGGGCTTTGGGGCCTGCGCCGGTGTTCCACATGTAATACCAGTTCAACATTCCAAAGACTGACATCGTCGCTCCGCGAAGCTTGTCCTTGGCGCCGTCAAAAGAACCGGGGGACATTTCCAGAAGTATGTCGCGGACAAAGTTCACCAGATCAAGCTGATAGTCCCGCAGCCTTTTTTGCTGTTCTTCGGTCAGCGCGCTCATGCCACTGATCTGAACCCGGTGCTCGTCATCTGCACCCTGATAGGCAAAAAGGATCTCGCGCACTGCTTTGCGCAGTTTCTGTTCGGGGTTAAGGCCGTCCAGATCAACATTGCAAATCCGGTCCCGCAACTCACGCAGGTACGTTTCTAGGATGTCATACAGGATGGCATCCTTGCTGTCGTAGTAGTGGTATATGTTTGCTTTCGAGATGCCGCATTCTTTGGCCAAAAGGGTCATCGAAGCACGGTCAAACCCCTGGTCGGCAAACACTTTTGCCGCCATCTTCAGGATCTGTTCCCGCTTTTGGTCGTGGTCTTTGGCAATTGTCCGGGCCACGGCTCAGTCCTTATCGCGATTGTCTACAACGCGCTTCGCCTTGCCCTGAGAGCGTTCGACGTCGCCGGGATCACCTACTACAATTTCGGTTGAAACGCCAACGACGTCCTTGATGCGTTTGGTCAGCATCCGTGCAGCGGCCGTTTTTGACAGCTCGTCGGTGGAATCGGGGGAGGATTCAACAAAGACCCGCATGGCATCCATGCGACCGGATTTGTAGAGCTCGATCTGGTAATAGGGGGCAAGACCGCCCGTTGCCATGACCTGTTCCTCGATCTGGCTGGGGAAGACGTTGACGCCGCGCAGGATCATCATGTCGTCACTGCGACCTGTAATTTTTGCCATCCGGCGCATGGACCGCGCCGTCCCCGGCAGCAGGCATGTCAGATCGCGTGTGCGATAGCGGATCATCGGCAACCCTTCTTTGGTTAGTGTCGTGAACACCAATTCTCCGGTTTCGCCATCGGGCAGGACTTCTCCGGTTGCCGGGTCGATGATTTCCGGCAGGAAGTGATCCTCCCAGATTACAGGCCCGTCTTTGGTTTCAACGCATTCATTGGCGACACCGGGGCCCATGATCTCGGACAGGCCATAGATATCGACGGCGTGCATGTCGAAGGCCGCCTCGACCTCGGCCCGCATCGCGTCAGTCCAGGGTTCGGCACCAAAAACGCCAACCTTCAGCGAGCTCTCACGTGGGTCGAGACCCGCCTTGTGGAACTGTTCAAGGATATTGAGCATGTAGGAGGGTGTAACCATGATCCCGTCAGGACGGAAATCGTTGATCAGGTTGACCTGTTTTTCGGTCTGCCCGCCCGACATCGGGACGACAGTCGCGCCAAGGCGTTCGATCCCGTAATGGGCACCTAGCCCACCGGTGAACAGCCCATAGCCGTAGGCGTTGTGCACCATGTCGCCCTTGCGCAGCCCAGACGCGCGAAGAGACCGCGCGCCAAGGTCAGCCCAGTTGTCTATGTCATTCTTTGTGTAGCCGACCACTGTCGGTTTGCCTGTCGTGCCGGAGGACGCGTGCAGGCGAATTATCTCGCTGCGCGGAACCGCAAAAAGACCAAACGGATAGTTGTCGCGCAGGTCGTTTTTATACGTGAACGGAAACTTTGACAGATCCGAAAGCTGCTGAAGATCGTCAGGATGCACGCCAGCCTCGTCAAAGCGCTGTTTGTACATCGGAACGTTTTCATAGGCGTGGCGCACGGACCACTTCAGACGCTCAAGCTGTGTGGCGCGAATTTCGTCGATCGAGGCGATTTCGATCGGGTCAAGGTCCGCTTTGTTGGGGGAAAGGTCTTTCATCGCGTAACTCCTCCAGTCACGAAACTATTCTTGAAAATTCTGGCCGCCAATGGTGCGGGACATGCCGCGAAACTCAGCGATCAAAGTATCGTCTTGATTGATGACGCGGACGTCGTAGATGCCGCTGCGACCGGACAGGTTCACTTCTGTCGCGGTAGCAGTCAGGCGGTCATCTTTCCGTCCCGGTGCAAGATAGCTGACCATCGTATGCTGCGCTACAGTTGCAACATTCCGGCTGTTGCAGGCAAAGGCGAAAGCACTGTCAGCAAGAGCGTGCGTGACGCCGCCATGGCAAATACCATGTCCGTTGCAGTGATGCGGCGCAACAGTCATGGACAGGACTGCGTGCCCTTCATCGACCTCGACAAGCTCCATCCCGAACCATTTACTGGCTTCGTCATTGGCCCACATCGCTGCCGCGGATTTTTGGGCGCGTTCTTTTGGGGTCATCATCATCATCTTCCCTGAAAATGCGGTGCGCGTTTTTCGAGGAAACTGGACACGCCTTCGGCGTAATCAGCACTTTCCCCGCAGGTTTTCATCGCGTCCGCTTCAATTTCAAGCTGATCGGACAAGGATGTGGTGGCTGCTGTTTGAATGCACTGCTTGGTCAGGCCCAACCCAAGGGTGGGGCCGTTGGCAAGTTGCGCGGCAAGAGCGCGTGCTTCGGTCATCAGCTGATCATCGGGCAACGCCTTCCAGATCAACCCCCAGTCTTCGGCCTGCTTGGCGGTTAGGGGCAATGCTGTCAGGGCCAGCCCCTTTGCGCGCGCCTCGCCCAACAATCGGGGCAGGTGCCAGCTGCCGCCTGTGTCCGGAATCAGCCCGACCTTGGAAAAGCTTTGAATGAACTTTGCGCTTTCCCCGGCCAAAACCATGTCGCAGGCCAGTGCAAGGTTTGCGCCCGCGCCCGCGGCCACGCCGTTTACGGCACAAACAACCGGGAAATTCAAAGACCGGATCAGTCGCACCAGAGGGGCATAGAAAGTGCGTACAGTTTTGCCCAGGTCGGGCGGGCCATCCATTTTCGAGGGATCGCGGTCTCCAAGGTCCTGACCCGCACAAAAACCGCGCCCTGCGCCGGTCAGCAAAATCGCGCGGGCACCATTTTCGCGCGCGCTCTTCAGCGCGTCGTGAAGGGCAAGATGCATCTCCTCATTGAACGAGTTCAGCTTGTCGGGGCGGTTCAGGGTTATTTCAACCCAGTTTCCGTGATTATGTACAAGGATCGTATCGCTCATGGCTGTCTCATCTGTTCCCGTGACAACTTAATCATTGCATTAACCGAACGGTTGGTCAATATATAAACCCGAACCGAATCTGGACTGATCAAAGGGATTGCAAATGCCGCAACCGTCGCTGGTGAGTGTTGACTTTAAGGGCGACGTGGCCTGGGTCACGGTCGACAACCCGCCGGTGAACGCAACCTCGACGGGCGTTCGGCAGGGTCTGGCCGACGCGGTCGATGCAGTTCAGAAAGCTCGGGTTGCCGTCCTGTGCTGCGCCGGTCGGACATTCATCGCGGGCGGTGATATGTCCGAGTTTGACGCGGCTCCGGTTGAGCCGCATTTGCCTGATGTTGTTCAGAAAATCGAAGACAGTAATGTGCCGTTTATCGCCTGTATGCACGGCAACGTGTTGGGTGGCGGGTTTGAAATTGCCATGGCCTGCGCGTGGCGGATCGCAGCGCCGGGCACCTGCTTTGGGCTGCCGGAAGTCAATGTGGGCCTGATCCCGGGGGCGGGGGGCACGCAGCGATTGCCGCGCCTTGTTGGAATGGAAGCGGCGGTCGACATCGCCTGTTCGGGAAAAATCCTGAAAGCCGAAGAAATGGCCAATCTCGGGGGAATTGACCTGATTGCCGATAACCCAATGTCGGCTGTTCTGGATTTTGTCGCCAACCTGCCAAAGCGCCCGGCACCTGTCAGTCAACGGCCCGTCGGCGAAGTCGCGTCTGACCTTCTGAAGACGAGCCGTCAGGCTTTGAAAAGAACCGCCAGGGGTCAGCAATCACCGCTGGAAAACCTGACCGCGCTCAGCTGGTCGTCCGAACCCTTTGCTGTTGCACAGCCGAAAGAGCGTGTGCGCCATCTGGCGCTGCGTCAAAGCCCTGAAAGCCGCGCCCTGCGATACGCCTTTTTTGCCGAGCGCAAGGTTGCCAGACCTTCAATGATCGCAGGTGTTACCCCGCGCGATATCAGCCGGATCGCAGTTGTCGGTGGCGGGTTGATGGGGGCGGGGATCGCCACCGCAGCCCTGAATGGCGGGTTGTCGGTCACTCTGATCGAGAGGGATACGGAAGCAGCGACCGCAGCCCGTGATCGGGTAGAGGGGCTGCTAAAGGGGGCAGTCAAGCGGGGCAACATGTCCGAAGCACAGCTGCAGGAACGCCTTGCCGCGTTTTGCGCCGTTGACAGCTACTCCGAAGCTGCCGACGTTCAGTTGGCTATCGAGGCTGTGTTTGAAGACTTGTCAATCAAGCAACAGGTTTTTGCAGAATTGGCCAGCCATATGCAGCGTGACGCGATTCTGGCCACGAACACGTCGTACTTGAGCCCGGTCGAGATCTTCGCAGGTATCGAAAATCAATCGCGGTGCATTGGTCTGCACTTCTTCAGCCCTGCCCATGTCATGAAGCTGTTGGAAGTCGTGCATACGCCGCAAACTTCGCCCGAAGTTGTCGCTACCGGGTTTGCGCTTGGAAAAAGGCTTCGCAAGGTTTCTGTCGTGTCGGGCATCTGCGATGGTTTTATTGGCAACCGGATGTTGGCTGCGTATCGGCGCGAGGCTGATTATTTGCTGGCGGATGGGGCGTTGCCTTATCAGGTGGACCAGGCAATGCGAGCTTTCGGGATGCCCATGGGGCCTTACGAGCTGCAAGATCTGACAGGCCTCCAAATCGCCTGGGCCAACCGAAAACGCAATGCCGCAACCCGCGACCCGAACGAACGCTATGTGACGATCGCTGACCAACTTTGCGAGATGGGTCGTCTTGGCCAACGCACGGGCAAAGGATGGTATCGCTACGAAGAGGGTCATCGCGAATCAATCCGCGATCCCGAAGTGGAGGCATTGATCGAGTCCTACTCGGCTGAACGGGGCGTAACGCGGCGGGCATACGCGCAGGACGAAATCGTGTCGCGCATTTTGGCGGTGCTGGCCAACGAGGGCGCGTTGATCATTCAGCAGGGGATCGCCGAGTCCGCGGAAGCCGTCGATATGGTTCAAATTCACGGCTACGGCTTTCCGCGCTGGCGCGGCGGGCCGATGAACTATTGCAAGGAAATCGGAGCCAACACGTCGCACGCAATGATGGAAACCGTAGCCAAGGAAAGCCCCGGTTCATGGCGCGTCGCGGGCTGTCTTGGAGACAATTAACAAGTTGATGGTTACAAAAGTGACCATTAACGCATTCTTGACTCATGTTTCACAGGGAGGAGACAGAACTATGAAATTCACAAGGTTGAGCACACTTCTTGCCTCAGCTGCACTGGCCGTTTCAGGTACAGTGGCGCTTGCGGCAGACTATACGCTGACCATTTCCAGCTGGGCCCCGCCGACCCATGGCATCAATGCCAAGATGTGGCCGAAATTCGTCGAGATGATCGAAGAGGCCACCGATGGTCAGGTCACCGCTGAGCTGAAGCTGGGCCTTGCCCCGCCCCCTGCGCAGATGGACCTGATCATGGATGGCGCCGCTGATGCCTCGATCATTTTCCACGGCTATCAGCCGGGCCGGTTTGTCACCACCAAGATGATCGAACTGCCCGGATATGAAGGCTCGGCCGAGGCTGCGTCGGTCGCATATTGGCGCGCATATGACACACATTTGAAGGCGGCAGATGAACACCGTGGTGTGAAAGTGATCGCTTTGCACACACATGGTCCGGCTCAGCTGCATTCCAGCAGTCCGGTGACGTCGCTGGACGAAGTCTCGGGCCTCAAGGTTCGCATCCCCGGCGGTGTTGGCGGTGACGTGGGCACGGCGTTGGGTGCAACCGGTATCCAGGTTCCTGCACCGAAAGTGTATGAAACCCTGGCCTCCAAGGCCGCAGATGGCGTCGTCATGCCCTTTGAATCCCGCAAAGGTTTCAAGCTGACGGAAGTGGCCCAGAACGTTTATGAGGTCCCTGGCGGCCTGTATCGCGGTTCGTTTGCCTTTATCATGAACGAGGACACTTTTGCTGACCTGCCCGCCGATCTGCAGGCAGCGCTGGAAGAAAACGTTTTCGGTGAACCACTGAGCCGTGAAATTGGCAAAATCTGGGATGAGATCGATGCGATCGGCCGGGAAGAAACCGAAGGCACCGAAGGCAACGCGATCCATGCCGCATCCGCTGAAGATCTGGAAAAGTTCAATGCGATTGCTGCGGATGTACGCGCCAAGGTTATCGACGAAGTCAATGGCACAGGCATCGACGCCCAGGCAGCCTATGACATGATCGTAAATGAAATGGCTGCGCAATAACGCAGTCGAGCTGGCGGATGCGATCCGCCAGCCGATTTCACCCGCTGGGGACCCGTTATGCAATCTCTCGTGACCTTTGCGCGTCGCGTCAGTATCGTGCCTACGCTGCTGGCCTGTGCCGCGCTGTTCATCCTGATGGTGATGACCTTCTTTGATGTCATCCTACGTTCTGTTTTCAATGCCCCGATCGAGGCGGCCACGGAACTGACCCGGATCCTGATGGCCGTCCTCGTGTTCTCGGTCTTGCCGATGATCTCGGCAGGGAAGGGTCAAATCGCTGTGGATTTGACGGATGGGCTGTTTTCACGCCTGCGGTTAAGTCGGGTACGTGATGCAATTGTGTATCTGTTCTCTGGCATTATGCTTTTTTGGCCAATTCAGCGTGTCTGGGTATTGGCTGAACGTGCGCGGGATTACGGGGACGTCACGGAATATCTTTCGATCCCAGTCTTCTATGTAGGCTGGTTTATCTCGGGGTTCATAGCGATCACCGCTGTTGCAATGATCATCACCGGCTTCTTGCACTTCTTTGCCCCCCATACCTTGTCGGAGCACCCCCAATGACCGCTGCGCTGATCGGTTTTGTTCTTGTTCTTGTTCTTGTGCTAGTGCGCTTGCCTATCGTGTTTGCAATGGGATTGGTCGGAACGCTTGGCTTTGCCTATGAACGCGGCGGCAGCATTCTGTCCGAGCGCGGGTTAAAGGCCGCGATGTCGATGGTGGGTCGTCAGATCACCGACACCGCGCAGGATTACGGCCTGTCGGTGGTCCCGCTGTTCATCCTTATGGGCCTATTCGTGAACAAGGGTGGGCTTGCGCGTGAGCTTTACGCAGTTTCAAACGCTTTTCTGGGCCATTTTCGGGGTGGTATCGCCATGGCGACGGTTGCGGCATGCGGAGGCTTTTCAGCCATTTGCGGCTCGTCTCTGGCAACGGCGGCCACCATGTCCAAGGTCGCAATGCCGGAGATGCGCCGCTATGGCTATTCCGACGAGCTGTCGACAGCATCGATTGCAGCGGGCGGCACACTTGGAATTCTTATTCCGCCGTCGGTGATCCTGGTCATCTACGGGCTGCTGACCGAAACCTCGATTGGGAAGCTTTTCGTTGCGGGTATCATTCCCGGCCTGCTTGGCATTCTGTTCTACCTGCTCGCCGTGCGCTGGACCGTCGCACGCAAGCCCGAGTCGGGACCGGCGGGTGAACGTCACGGCTGGGCCGAGCGTCTGTCGGCGGTGCGCTCAGTCTGGGCCGTATTGCTGCTGTTCTTTCTGGTGATTGGCGGATTGTACGGTGCATTCGATTTTCATCCACTGAACCTGACCTTCAGCCCGACCGAGGCGGCAGGCATGGGCGCAATGGGCGCTTTCCTGATCGCGCTGTCACGAGGCGGGCTTACTTTGGGGTCGACTTTTGAGGTGCTGAAGGAAACCACCTATACCGCCGCGGCATTGTTCTCGGTTCTGATCGGGGCACAGATCTTTTCGAATTTCATCAACCTTGCCGGTCTGCCCGAAGCGCTCATCGCGTTGGTTACGGCCTATGACGTTGAACCTTTTGTGGTGATCCTGATGATCCTTGGGATCTACATCATTTTGGGTTGCGTCTTTGAATCCCTGTCGATGCTGCTGCTGACAGTGCCGATCTTTTTCCCGCTGGTCACGTCGTTGGGGTATGACCCGATCTGGTTCGGCATTGTTGTGGTTGTCGTGACCGAAATCAGCCTGATCACTCCACCCGTCGGATTGAACGTTTTCATTCTGAAAGGCGTGGTCGGAGATGTGTCAACAGGAACAATCTTCAAGGGTGTTACTCCGTTCTGGGTGGCGGATATCTTCCGGCTGGCCCTGATCGTTCTGGTGCCATGGTTAGTGTTGGTTCTGCCTGAACAAATGGGGGCGATGGGGCACTGATGTTCTCTCTGACCGCGCTTCCGGACGGGTTTCACACAGACCCCTATCCTGCCTACGCCGTTATGCGCGAAGATACGCCCGTCTGCTGGCAACGTGACGGATCGGTTATCCTGTCCCGATACGAGGATCTGGACCTTGTTTACCGGGACACCTCGCGATTCATATCGGACAAGAAAGCGGTATTTGGTCCCAAATACGGGGTCGACAGCCCCTTGTATGAACACCACACCACCAGTTTGGTGTTTAATGACCCGCCGCTGCATACCCGTGTTCGCAAGGTAATGGTCGGCGCGATGAATCCGCGCGCGTTGGCGCAAATGGAACCGGGTCTGATCCAGCTTGTCGATGGGCTGCTGGACGAGATGCAGGTCAAGGGCAACGTCGAACTGATCGAGGATTTTGCCGGGGCAATCCCGATCGAGATCATCGGCAATCTGCTGGGTATACCACGATCCGAACGCGGGCCATTGCGCGATTGGTCTCTGGCCATTCTTGGTGCGTTGGAGCCGCAATTGACGCCGGAGCAGGAAGAGTGGGGTAATCGCTCGGTCTCGGACTTCAAGGACTTCCTGCGGCATATCATCGAGGATCGTCGCGCCAACCCCGGAGATCCGGCAACGGATGTCCTGACCCGGCTGATCCAGGACGACACGGATGGTGGCCTGACCGAGGTCGAGCTGTATCAGAACTGCATTTTCATCCTGAATGCTGGGCATGAGACCACAACGAACCTGATCGGCAACGCATTGGAGCTGTTGAACCGGCACCGCGACAAGCGGGCGGAGTTGCTGGCCGACCCGGATCTGATCGGTTCGGCCGTGGACGAGTTTCTGCGGCTGGAAAGCCCGAACCAGTTCGGCAATCGCCTGACCACCGTTGATGTAACGTTCCACGGTCAGTCCATTCCGGCTGGTACTGATGTTCATCTGTGTATCGGTGCGGCCAACCGTGATCCACGGCAGTTTGACCAGCCCGACGAGATGATCTTGGACAGACGCCCCAACAAGCATCACGCCTTTGCCGGAGGGCCTCATACCTGCGTTGGTCTGACCCTCGCGCGTCTGGAGGGCCGGGTGGCCGTGGGCCGGTTTCTGGCCCGTTTTCCAGACTATCGCATCACCGACGGCGCCGAACGGGGCGGGCGCATCCGGTTTCGGGGGTTTGCACGTTTACCCGCGCGGGTCTGAGAAATCCGGCGAGGGAAATTTGCTCGGTAATTTATTGACCGACCGTACGGTTTAAAATATGATTTCACGAGACCGGCTTGTGGCAGCGCGGGGATCGCGACTTAGATGAGGAGACACTCATGACTATCCAACAGATTTCCAGCTTTGCAGCCGGTGAGTGGGTTTTGCCCGGCGAGGGTGCCCGCGCGATAGCTAGCGCTGTGACCGGCGAGGTTATCGCCACAGCGGGTAACAATGCTTTGGATGTACAGGGGATGTTGGACTATGCGCGCAATGTCGGGGGGCCGGCACTGCGCAATATGACGTTCCATGAACGGGCCAAAATGCTCAAGGCGCTGTCCGTCCATTTGGGTCAGCACAAGCAGGCGATGTATGACTTGTCTTTCAACACCGGTGCCACGCAATCGGATCATATGATTGATATCGACGGCGGCATCGGAACGATGTTTGTCTTTGCCGCAAAAGGCCGTCGTGAAATGCCGGACGGTCATGTCTATCTGGATGGCGATGTCGAGCAGCTTTCGCGCAACGGTACTTTCCTGGGGCAGCACATCTGCATCCCGCTACAAGGCGTGGCAATTCACATCAACGCGTTCAATTTTCCGGTTTGGGGGATGCTGGAAAAGCTTGCCCCAACCCTTCTGGCGGGCGTTCCGGCGATTGTAAAACCCGCCACGAGCTCGTGTTATGTGACCGAGCTGTGTGTTCGGTTGATGCTTGAGTCCGGCATCTTGCCAGCGGGTGCATTGCAGTTGGTCTCGGGTGGTTTGGGTGACATGCTGGACCGTCTGACCATGCAGGACGTGGTCAGCTTTACCGGATCCGCCGATACAGCCCTGAAACTGCGCTCCAACCCGGTGATCCTTGAGAACTCGGTACGGTTTGTCGCGGAACAGGACAGCCTAAACTGTTCGATCCTTGGCCCCGATGCCGCGCCGGGCACGCCGGAATTTGACCTCTTCGTGAAGGAAGTCCAGCGCGAGATGACCACGAAGGCAGGGCAGAAATGCACCGCAATCCGTCGGATCATCGCGCCCGAACCGCAGGTACAGGCGGTAATCGAAGCGTTGTCGGCGCGACTGGCGAAAACGGTCATCGGTGACCCAAAGCTGGAAACCACCCGCATGGGTGCGTTGGTTTCGAACGGTCAGAAGCGTGATGTTCTGGAAAAGGCTGCTATCCTTGGGCAAGAGGCCGAGCGTGTCTTCGGCAACCCCGATGATTTCGCGGTTGAGGGCGCTGATGCCGAAAAGGGTGCGTTCCTGCCGCCCATTCTCTTCCATTGCGCCAATCCTGACGCGGCGCAGCGCGTGCACGACACCGAAGCCTTTGGTCCGGTCAGCACAGTGATGGGGTATCGCGATCTTGACCATGCCATCGAGCTGGCGAACCGTGGGCAGGGCTCTTTGGTGGCGTCGGTGATCACCCATGATCCCGAGGTTGCGCGACAGGTTGCCATGGGATCAGGGGCGTATCACGGGCGTCTGTATTTCAACAACCGTGACTCGATGAAGGAATCCACCGGTCATGGTTCTCCTCTGCCGCACATGGTTCATGGCGGTCCGGGACGCGCTGGTGGCGGCGAAGAAATGGGCGGGGTGCGGGGTGTAAAACACTATATGCAGCGCACCGCCATTCAGGGTTCGCCCGATCTGCTGACAGCGATTGGCCGGAAATGGGTGCCTGGCGCGACCGAAGTCGAAGGTCCTGCTCATCCCTTTGCCCGCCGGTTTCACGATCTGTCGATTGGCGAGACTCTTCACACGGCGCCAAGAACCATCACCATGGAGGACATTGAACACTTCGCCAACTTCACCGGTGATACCTTCTATGCGCATATGGATCAGGCGGCGGCGGAACGTAACCCGTTCTTCCCCGGCCGCGTTGCACATGGATATTTGCTGTTGTCTTTCGCAGCCGGATTGTTCGTCGAACCGAACGAGGGGCCGGTTTTGGCAAATACCGGTCTTGACGGGCTGCGTTTCATGAAACCGGTCGAGGCAGGTGACACCATCAAGGTGCGTTTGACGGTCAAGCACAAGACCAAGCGCAATGATGACTACGGCGAGGTTCGCTGGCACGTTACCCTGACACAGCAGGATGATGAGCTGGTCGCAGAATACGAGTTGCTGACCATGGTTGCCTACTAGGCACAAGTGCAGGTGCGCAGGGGCTGGATGGCATTTCCCTCCGGCCCGATTATACTGTGCTTATGAAAGATACGGCTCCAGAATGGTTCGAAACCTGCGTCAGCCAGTTGACCACAACTGGCACGCAACGTGTGTGGTCAGTTCTGGTCACGATATTCGGTGATCTGGCCCAGAGCGGGTCTGACCAGGTTAGCGGCGCGCTGATCACAGCGCTGACCAACCTTGCGGGGATCAAGGCCGAAGCCACGCGTGTTGCGCTGCACAGGCTGCGCAAGGAAGGCTGGATCGAAAGCACGCGGGTCGGGCGAAACAGCGTGCACAGACTGACCGAATATGGCCGCAGTCAGAGCGCCGCCGCTGCCCCGCGCATCTATTCCAGCGAGACGAATACGCCAGAAACCTGGCATGTGCTTGTCGCCAGCAGTTCAGAAAGTTCGCGAAAAGAGCTGGCAGATTTGATGCTGACTGGAGACTATATTTCAGTTAACCACACAACAGCCATGTCGGCAGGACCCGTCCCGGAGAACCTTGAAGAACTGCTGGGTGTTGAAAGCAGCGCTATTTCGATCCCCGGCTGGCTGCGCGACCTTTGTGGCCCTGAAGTGTTGAAGTCTGCCTATGATCAGTTCTTGCACTCCATTCAGATCACCGAGCAAATGCTGCCTGTCGATGGCGTCGCCGATCCGCTTAAAATAGCGGTGCTGCGCGTATTGATTGTGCATGGGTGGCGTCGTTTGGTCCTGCGCCACCCATCCTTGCCTCCGGCCTTTTTGCCCGCCGATTGGAAAGGCGCGGAGTGTCGCGCGGCGGTGTCCCGACTGCTGGGACATTTGTCCAAACCGGATCTTGCAACGCTGGAATCTGCGGTGGGTGGTTGACTCGTTTTTTGCCGAGCTCGGGATGGCGCTCTTGGGGGTTGGAAGACGGATGTGAAAGAAGTGCCATTTAATGTTACAGAAAGCTGACAGAGGCGATTACATGGTAACATAATGCTTGCGCCGAATCGATTGAGCATTTATTAACCGACCAGACGGTTAATGACTTGTGTTCCAATAGGAGACCCAATTGATGGACGCCTTCATCTGCGACGCAACCCGCACACCGATTGGGCGGTATGGTGGCGCGCTTTCATCGGTTCGCACGGATGATCTGGCGGCTATCCCGCTGGCGGCCCTGATGGCGCGCAACCCGCAAGTCGACTGGACCAGTGTGGATGACGTCATTTATGGCGATGCCAACCAGGCAGGAGAGAGCAATCGCAACGTTGCCCGGATGGCGGCACTGCTTGCCGGATTGCCGACGGACGTGCCGGGAACAACGATAAACCGCTTGTGCGCCAGTGGTATGGATGCCGTCGGAATGGCGGCGCGTGGTATCAAGGCAGGCGATTATGATCTTGCTGTTGCGGGTGGCGTGGAAAGCATGTCGCGCGCACCGTTTGTAATGCCCAAAGCGACGTCGGCGTTTACGCGTAGCAATGCGGTTTACGACACCACGATTGGCTGGCGCTTTGTGAACCCAAGGCTAAAGCAGCAGTATGGCGTCGATTCCATGCCGCAAACGGCTGACAATGTCGCCGAAGATTATGGGATCAGCCGTGAAGACCAGGACGCCTTTGCCGCACGCAGTCAGGCACGATGGGCTGCGGCGCACGCGACAGGCGTGTTCCAAGAGGAAATCACACCGGTTTCAATTCCGCAGCGCAAGGGCGATCCGATTGTTGTCGATACGGATGAACATCCTCGCCCGGGAACCACAGCGGAAAAACTCTCGGGCCTCAAGGGTGTGAACGGGCCGGAGAAAACAGTGACCGCTGGGAATGCCTCGGGCGTGAATGACGGTGCCGCCGCGATCCTGATGGCGAATGAAGTGGCAGCGGCAAAGAATGGTTTGACCCCGATTGCCCGTGTGGTCGGTATGTCTGTCGCGGGCGTCGAGCCTCGGGTCATGGGTATTGGTCCGGTTCCTGCCAGCCGAAAGGTTTTGGCGCGCGCGGGGCTGAGCATCGACCAGATGGATGTGATCGAATTGAACGAGGCGTTTGCGTCGCAAGGTCTGGCTACACTGCGAGAGCTTGGCCTGCCCGATGACGCCGCCCATGTGAACCCGAATGGCGGTGCAATCGCCCTTGGTCATCCATTGGGAATGAGCGGCGCCCGACTTGTGTTGACCGCAGCGTACCAACTGAAACGCACCAAAGGGCGCTATGCGCTTTGCACAATGTGCGTCGGCGTCGGGCAAGGCGCTGCACTTATTCTTGAACGCGTGTAACGGAGGAGGCGGGACATGTATGCTCAGATGGTAGAATCCGAGGCGTCAAACGATGATCCTGAAAAGCTTGCTGAATTTCAGGCGCGGATCGACGCGGATATCAAGATTGAACCCAAGGACTGGATGCCTCAGGGGTATCGCAAGACGCTGATCCGCCAGATCGGACAGCACGCGCATTCCGAGATCGTCGGGCAATTGCCCGAAGGGAACTGGATCACGCGTGCGCCGACGCTGCAACGCAAGGCGATCCTTCTGGCCAAGGTGCAGGATGAAGCCGGCCATGGGCTCTACCTTTATTGTGCGGCCGAAACACTGGGTGTCAGCCGCGATGAGATCACCGAGATGCTGCTGGACGGTCGCATGAAATACTCGTCGATCTTCAATTACCCGACGCTGAACTGGGCGGATATTGGCGCGGTCGGATGGCTGGTCGATGGCGCTGCAATCATGAATCAAGTGCCGCTGCAAAGAACGTCTTACGGGCCGTACTCACGCGCCATGATCCGCATCTGCAAGGAAGAAAGCTTCCATCAGCGCCAAGGCTATGACGCGATCCGCAAAATGGCCGAAGGCACGCCCGAGCAGCGCAAGATGGCGCAGGACGCGATGAATCGCTTCTGGTACCCGTCGTTGATGATGTTTGGACCGTCCGACAAGGATTCTGTCCACTCCGCGCAGTCGATGGCTTGGAAGATCAAGATCAACACCAATGATGAGCTGCGCCAGAAATTCGTCGACCAGACCGTCCCACAGGCCGAATATCTGGGACTGACAATCCCCGACCCGAACCTGAAGTGGAACGAAGAGCGCGGGCATTACGATTTCTCAGAGCCGGATTGGTCGGAATTCTTCGATGTGATCAAGGGCAACGGCCCCTGCAACGTCGACCGACTGGCGGCGCGCAACAAGGCTTGGGATGACGGCAAATGGGTGCGTGACGGGCTGTTGGCCCACGCCCGCAAGAAACAGGCCGGCAATCTGGCTGCCGAATAAGCTTACCCTGAGGAGGAAACCCGATGAATACCGAATGGCCCCTGTGGGAAATCTTCATCCGCGGTCAACATGGGATGAGCCACCGACATGTCGGCTCGCTGCATGCCCCGGACGCGGAAATGGCGATCAAGAACGCACGCGACGTCTATACCCGCCGCAACGAAGGCGTCTCGATTTGGGTGGTAGAAGCCAACAACATCTCGGCCTCGTCGCCCAGTGACAAAGGTCCGTTGTATGAGCCCAGCGAAAGCAAAGTGTACCGACACCCGACCTTTTTCGACATCCCCGAAGAAGTGGGGGCGATGTGATGACCCGCGACGAAGCGTTTCAGCAGTTCCTGCTGCGGATGGGGGACAATACCCTGATCCTGGGCCATCGCGTCAGCGAATGGTGCGGCCACGCGCCAGTGTTGGAGGAGGATATTGCACTGGCCAACACGGCGCTGGACCTGATTGGGCAGACCCAGATGTGGCTTGGCCTTGCCGGAGAGATAGGCGGCGGCAAAACCGCCGATGATCTGGCATTTCTGCGCGACGCGTGGGATTTCCGCAATGTGTTGTTGGTCGAGGTTCCGAACGGTGATTTCGGCCGCACCCTGATGCGCCAGTTCCTGTTCGATGCCTGGCATTCGATCATGCTCGGCCGTCTTCTGACATCTTCTGATGATCGTGTCGCCGCGATTGCTGCCAAAGCCAGCAAGGAAGTCGCCTATCATCTCGAGCGTTCGGCAGAAACGGTCGTAGGTCTGGGTGATGGAACCGAAGAAAGTCACACCCGGATGCAGGCGGCGCTGGATTACCTCTGGCCCTATGTGGGCGAGATGTTTGTCAGCGATGACATCGACGCTCAGATGGCTGCGGCCGGGATCGCGCCGAACCCGGCCGATCTGCGCGAAGAATATGATGCGCTGGTCAAACGGGTTCTGGCCAAGGCGACATTGACCCTTCCGGAAAGCCGATTTGCCCATAAAGGCGGGCGGGACGGGCGCATGCATACCGAACATCTGGGCCATCTGCTGACGCAGATGCAGTGGCTGCAGCGCGCCTATCCCGGTGCAAGCTGGTAAAAGCGGATGCGGGTGTCGACTGACCAGATATGGAGCTGGCTGGATGCCGTGCCCGATCCCGAAATCCCGGTTATTTCCGTCGTGGATTTGGGCATTGTGCGCGATGTGCGCTGGGACGCTGACACTCTGGTCGTAACCGTCACGCCAACCTATTCCGGTTGCCCGGCGACATCCATCATCAGTATGGATATCGAAACCGCCCTGCGCGATCACGGCATCGGAGATCTGCGCATAGAAACCTGCATCTCACCAGCCTGGACAACTGATTGGCTGAGCGAAAAAGGTCGCGCCAAGCTGGAAGAGTTTGGCATCGCCCCGCCACAACCGGCGGGCGGGCCAGAGCGCTGCCCGCATTGCGGCAGTAAAGCGGTTGAAAAGGTCAGCCAATTCGGCTCGACCCCGTGCAAGGCCCATTGGCGCTGCACTGACTGCCTGGAACCCTTTGACTATTTCAAGTGCATCTGAGGAGGAGCACCGGATGGCACGTTTTCATGACCTGAAAGTCACCGACATCCACAAAACCATCCGCGATGCGGTTGTCGTGACGCTTGAGCCTGTCAACGGCGCGGCGGATCAGTTCGATTTCACCGCAGGCCAATACCTGACGTTTCGCCGCGACTTTGACGGAGAAGAGCTGCGCCGGTCCTACTCCATTTGTGCGGGCAAGGATGACGGGGTACTGCAAGTCGGGATCAAACGTGTCGAGGGCGGCGCATTCTCCAGTTGGGCCAATTCCGAGCTTAACGTCGGGGACGTTGTGCAGGCGATGCCACCGATGGGCAGCTTTCACACACCGATCGAAGCTGATGCGGAAAAGCAGTATATCGGTTTTGCTGGCGGCTCTGGCATCACGCCGGTTCTGTCGATCCTGAAGACAACACTGACCCGCGAACCCAAATCCCGCTTTACGCTGATCTACGCCAACAAGGGCATCAACACGATCATGTTCCGCGAGGAGCTGGAAGACCTGAAAAACCTCTATATGGGCCGCCTGAACGTAATCCATATTCTTGAGGCGGATGCGCAGGAAATAGACCTGTTCACCGGTCTGGTGACGCAGGAAAAATGCGCCGACCTTTTCAAACATTGGGTCGACATTCAGAACGTGGACACAGCTTTTATCTGCGGCCCCGAGCCGATGATGCTGGGGATAGCGGCCGCGTTGCGCGCGCATGGTCTTGACGACAGGCAGATCAAGTTTGAACTCTTTGCCAGCGCTCAGCCGGGCCGGGCCAAACGCAAGGAAGGTTCGGCAGATGCGGGCACGCAGGCGAACCAAACCAGCGCATCGATCACTCTTGATGGGTCCACTCAGACGATAACTCTGCCCAAGGACCAATCCATTCTGGACGCAGCCTTGGAAAATGCCATGGACGCCCCATACGCCTGTAAGGCCGGTGTCTGTTCAACCTGCCGCTGCCGCGTTTTGGAAGGCGAGGTCGAGATGCTCGCCAATCACGCGCTAGAGGATTACGAGGTTGAAAAAGGCTATGTGCTGAGCTGTCAGGCCTATCCGGTCACCGACCGCGTGGTCGTGGACTACGACCAGTAAAGGGAGAAGACCGATGACTGACACCATGACACTCGACAGCTATCTGGCCGCAGGCGGTGTGCTGACCAACCCAACCAATGTTCCGCCACGCTACCGCGCCGAACTCATGAAGCTGATGGCCACGTTCGTGGACAGCGAACTTGCCGGTGCTGCCGGATTCGCCGACATCATCAATCAGGGGCCGGGCATCAAGGAACGGATCGCAGCCGCCAGGATTGTTCTTGAGAAAACGGATCACGCCGATCAGGTTCTCAGGATAATGGGTGAGTTTGGGGCCGATACCGAGAGATATGCCACACATCATCCGTGGACGGCTCGCTTGAATCGTGACGCAGATATCGGCGCGACCCGCAGCGCACATGACATGCGTCTTGCCGTATTCAATTATCCGATCTCGGGCTGGACCGACGCGGTCATCATGAACATGCTGATGAGCCGTGCGGTCATGGAACAACTGGCCGAGTTTTCAATGGTTTCCTATCAACCGTTGGCTGAAACTTTCCGCAGCATCGCCCCGGTCGAAGCCCATCATGGCGCGTTGGCGTTGGAAGGTGCTGTAAAGCTTTCCAGGAACGGAGAGACAGAGCAGATGCAGGACGCGGTTAACTATTGGTGGCCCCGTGTCGCTGTGTCCTTTGGTGGCGATGATCTGAAACGGTTTGAGCTTCTGAAATCGCTGGGCTTGCGCCACAATGGCAACAACGCACTGAAAGAGCGTTGGGTTCAGACGGCAGGTGCCGCCGTGAAACAGCTGGGCCTCAAACCACCGGTCTAGTTCAGTGTGAACACCAAAGGCGGGTTGAGAGGCAATTCCGGGCGCGGGCGATGAGAAGCTCGCCCGGCGGTGCAAATCTCCGATGCGGCCCGATCATCCCCTTAGGTATTGTTAGTCCACCCGGTTCTGAGAGCAATGACCTGACGTTTCACGCCGGCAGGTTGCGGTATTGGTATTTTCCTCTTTTCATATCGGAATGATTGCGCAAACTGAGCGTAATCAAGCGCCGGATTAAACTCACCAGAAGACAGTGCCTTGGCGGCCGTTCTGGCGCGAGCAGAGTTTGAGGACATCACCGCCACAACGCACCGGAAGGAACCGCCATGGATTTTGCCCCATCGCCGCGCGCCACGGAAATGTATGACCGCCTGAAAGCGTTTATGGAGGCGCATATCTACCCGCGCATACGCGATCACAAAGAAGAAATGGCGGCAGGCAGTTTCCCGGTTTCGTTTATGGAAGATCTCAAGGCGTTGGCCCGGGCCGAAGGGTTGTGGAACTTGTTCCTGCCCAGCCTGCGCGACGATGAACCCGGCACCCGGCTGAGCAATCTGGAATACGCGCCGCTGGCCGAACTTATGGGGCAGGTGGTCTGGTCTTCGGAAGTGTTCAATTGCAGTGCGCCGGATACCGGCAATATGGAACTGTTGCACATGTTCGCCACCCCGGAACAGCGCGAGACATGGCTGGTGCCGCTGTTGAACGGTGAAATCCGATCCTCTTTTGCGATGACTGAACCGGATGTGGCCAGTTCGGACGCGACTAATATTACCACTTCGATACGGCGTGAGGGGGATGAATACGTCATCAATGGCCGCAAGTGGTTCATCACAAACGCCTGTCACCCGAACACCAGATTGTTTATCGTCATGGGTAAAACGGATCCCAATGCGGATCGGCACAAACAACAAAGCATGGTCATTGTCCCGAAGGACACGCCCGGTTTTGAGATTGTTCGCAACCCCACCATTCTGAACATGCACGACCCTGAAGGTCATGCCGAGCTGGTCTTCAAGGATGTGCGCCTTCCGGTCAGCAATCTTTTGGGCGAGGAAGGCAGCGGGTTCGCTCTGGCGCAGGCCCGGCTTGGTCCCGGTCGCATCCACCATTGCATGCGTTCGATCGGTGCGGCGGAAATGGCGCTTAACCTGATGGTCGAACGCGCGCAGGAACGGAAAGCGTTTGGCAAGCAGCTTGCAGAACAGGGCGTTATCCGCGAGTGGATCGCCAAATCCCGGCTGGAGATCGAACAGGCGCGGTTGCTGACCCTGAAAGCAGCCTGGAAGATTGATCAGGTGGGCGCCAAAGAAGCGTTCCGAGAGATTTCATTGATCAAGGTGGTGGCACCCAATGTGCATGCTGCTGTCACGGATCGCGCGATGCAGGTCTTTGGGGCGATGGGCATGACCCCGGATACACCGCTGGCCGACAGCTATACCTGGGCACGCGCGTTGCGATACGCGGATGGGCCGGATGAGGTGCATTTGCAGGCGATTGCCAAGCAAGAGTTGAAGTACTCGAATTTTGGCATGTCGGCCCAATGGCTAACCCCGCCATCGCGCTAGGCCGGGGGCGGCATCAGGTCTTGCGCGCTCTGCTTTGTTTGAGCGGCATAAACTGGGTATTTGTCCCGCGGCAGGGGGTAGGAAGCGAAGGACAGGACGTCCTGCGAAAATCCTACTGCCCTCTGACCTCGCGCACCCATGCGATGATGGTTTGGCGCGCTTCCACGTCCATTTGAACCGCTGAAGGCGGTGGCATGGCATGGCTGATCCCGGCCTGCAGGTAAATCTGGTCGGCGTGCCGGGCTACATCGCCCGGCGTTTCCAAATAAACTTTCTTCGGGGCCCATTTCATGGTGCCATAAACCGGCTCGCGGGCATGACACATCGAACAATTGCCCAGAACAGTGTCATAGGCTTCTTCAAACCCAGCAGCCGACGCAAATTTTTCTTCGTAAGGTGTCAATGCCCTTGCTTCGGCGTTCTCCCATGTCTCGCCGGTTCTGACAGAAGACAGCCATGCGATCACGATCATGAGGATGACAGTGACACCCCAGGTCCAGTGCGGCCCTTTCCCGGTTGCGTGCATCGTGTTGAAGTAGTGACGAATGGTCACGCCGGTCAGAAAAATCAGGCTGGCGATGATCCATGAATACTGGGTGCCAAAGGCCAGAGGATAATGGTTCGACAGCATCAGGAACACGACAGGCAAGGTCAGGTAGTTGTTGTGCGTCGAACGCACCTTGGCGATTTTCCCATATTTGGCGTCCGGCGTCCGACCGGCCTTGAGGTCTTCCACCACGATCCGCTGGTTGGGCATGATCTGGAAGAACACATTGGCCGTCATGATGGTTGCGGTGAACGCACCCAGGTGCAAAAGCGCGGCACGACCGGTAAAAATCTGATTGTAACCCCATGACATGGCCACCAGAATCACGAAAAGCAACAGCATTAGCGCGGTGGGTTGCTCACTCAGGCGCGACTTGCACATCTGGTCGTAAAGCAGCCAGCCGATAGTCAGTGACCCGCCTGAAATCAATATCCCCTGCCACAACGCCAGGTCCGCTTTGGTCGGATCAAGCAGGAACAACTCGCCCCCGACCCAATATATGATCATGAGCAAGGCCGCACCCGAAAGCCACGTCGTATAGCTCTGCCATTTGTGCCAGGTCAGGTGCTCGGGCATACGCGCGGGTGCGACAAGATATTTGACGGTGTGATAGAACCCGCCCCCGTGCACCTCCCACTCTTCGCCATAGGCCCCTTCTGGCAAGGCAGGGTTCGGCTTAAGCATCAGGTCGAGCGCGATAAAATAGAATGACGCGCCGATCCACGCCATCGCCGTGATCACATGCAGCCAGCGGACGGAAAAGGCCATCCACTCCCACAAAACAGCCAGGTCATACATGGCGTTGCTCCTACATATCCAAGTTCTTTGGCACTCTAGGCGACAGAGGTTTCATCGGGTATTGCTACGAAAGATCAAGCAGTATCAAAAATAACAATACAATGTCAGTCTACAGGATCACGCGGTGCAACGCTCAGCTGCCGCGATAGGTCGCGTAGCTGAAAGGCGAAAGTAGCAGCGGAACATGATAGTGGGCGTGTTCGGACATCCCGAACCGGATCGGGATCAAGTCCAGAAAACGCGGGCTTTCAGGTGGCACGCCAGTGGTGTCGAGGTATTCGCCCGCATGAAACATCAACTCGTATTCGCCCGTCGAGAACTCGGCCTCGGGAAGAATTTGTTCATTGGTGCGGCCGTCCTCGTTGGTGAGCAGAGTTTTCAGCAACGTGCGGTCTGTTCCGTTGATCCGGAACAACTCGATCTTCATCCCACTGGCAGGGCAGCCCCGCGCCGTATCCAGGACATGTGTTGTAAGGTAACCGGCCATTTGCACCTCTCGCTAAGCATTGCTGTTACTATTGCAATACCTTCGCGGCAGGCAAAGGCAGTCTGTCAAAAGACTGCTTACAGTATTTTTTGAAAAACATAGGTGATTGTTTGGGTTATTCGTCTTTTCAGCAAGAGGGAAATTGATGTGACGCGGTATCCACGAGACATGACCGGCTATGGCCGGCAAGTGCCAAACGCAAACTGGCCAAACGGGGCCAAAATCGCAGTTCAGATTGTCCTGAACTATGAGGAAGGCGGCGAGAACAACGTTTTGCACGGGGATGCCGCATCCGAGGCGTTTCTTTCCGAAATCACCGGTGCGGCCCCTTGGCCGGGGCAAAGGCACTGGAACATGGAATCCATTTACGAATACGGCAGCCGCACAGGGTTCTGGCGGGTGCATCGGCTTTTGCAGGACCTTCCTGTCACGGTTTATGGCGTTGCCACAGCATTAGCCCGTGCACCGGAGCAGGTTGCGGCGATGAAGGCCGCAGGCTGGGAGATTGCCAGCCATGGCCTGAAATGGGTTGAGCACAAGGACATGGACGCGGAAGAAGAACGCGCCCAGATCCGTGAGGCGATCCGGCTTCATACCGAGGTCGTCGGCAAGCCCCCGCGTGGCTGGTACACGGGCCGCTGTTCGATGAACACGGTCGATCTGGCCGCCGCCGAAGGCGAGCTGGCCTATATTGCCGACAGCTATGCCGACGACTTGCCCTATTGGGTCAAGGCCGGTGGCAAGGATCAGTTGATCGTGCCCTACACGATGGATTGCAACGATATGCGGTTTGCAATTCAGGCGGGCTATACCAACGGCGAACAGTTTGAAAGCTATCTCAAGGACAGCTTCGACATGCTTTATGCCGAAGGCCAAGCGGGCGTGCCGAAGATGCTTTCGATCGGACTGCATTGCCGCCTCATCGGCCGCCCTGGTCGCGCCATGGCCCTGAAACGCGCACTCGACCACTTCAAGAAACATGACGGGGTCTGGTTTGCCACCCGCGAACAAATCGCTGATCATTGGGCGCAAATGCATCCGCCAAGTCAACGGCTGACCCCGTCGGAAATGGACCAGCCAACCTTTGTCGCCGAATTTGGCGGCGTGTTCGAACACAGCCCGTGGATTGCCCAAGCGGCCTTTGATCTGGAGCTGGGTCCCACGCATGACAATGCCGCAGGGGTTCACAATGCTCTGGCGCGCGTATTCCGATCTGCCACAGCCGAGCAGCGGCTTGGCGTCCTGACAGCCCACCCGGATCTGGCAGGCAAACTTGCTGCTGCGGGTCGTCTGACCAAGGAAAGCACGGCAGAACAGGCCGGAGCAGGTCTCGACATGCTGACGGATGAAGAGCGTGCGACCTTCACGGCCTTGAACGACACCTACACGACCAAGTTCGGCTTTCCTTTTATCATTG
The DNA here is from genome assembly GCF_056535125.1 of Ruegeria sp. O4. Taxonomy (NCBI): domain Bacteria; kingdom Pseudomonadati; phylum Pseudomonadota; class Alphaproteobacteria; order Rhodobacterales; family Roseobacteraceae; genus Ruegeria; species Ruegeria sp. O4. Next base: position 26,825 of record NZ_JBQERO010000027.1, read on the forward strand.
CGGTCAAGGACAACACCAAAGCAACCATTCTGGAGGCTTTTCGCCGTCGGATAGACAGTGATCGAGACACCGAATTCGCCGAGGCCTGCCGTCAGGTCGAACGGATTGCCGAGTTGCGGCTGATCGAGAAATTCGCGCAATGACATCCACGCTGAAACTCCGGCCACTGACCGCCGAGGTCTTTGCACCGTTCGGCGATGTCATCGAAGTGTCTGGCGCGGTGGACAAATACATCAATCAGGGAAAATGCGCGCGATACCATGATCGCGCCCAACTGGATTTCCATGAGGGGCGCGCAGGGATCAGCGTTTTCCAATCCCAGGCCTTCGACCTGCCCATCAAACTTGAAATGGTCGAGCGTCATCCCGACGGCAGCCAGGCCTTTCTACCGCTTTCAGATAAACCCTTTGTCGTTGTCGTAGCGCCCGACAACGCGGGTGTACCGGGTGAGCCGGTTGCATTCATGACCGCGCCCGGACAGGGCGTGAATTATCATCGGAACACCTGGCACGGGGTACTGACACCGCTTCATCCCCCCGGGTTGTTCGCCGTGGTCGACCGAATAGGAAACGGGCCCAACCTTGAGGAATATTGGTTCCAGAACGCCTACACGATCACTGAATAAGGGACATTGCCGGAAGAGGGGCCGGTCCACGTAGTTTTTTTGGGAGGAAAAACGCGATGTCAGATGCAACTTTAGGGACGCCGGAGCAGCTCCGCGACCCGAACTACACCCCGCCAATTCTGAAGGCGGTCCCTTTGGGAATTCAACACGTGCTGGCGATGTTCGTTTCCAACGTCACGCCAGCCATCATCGTTTGCGGTGCGGCGGGTTTCGGGTTTGGTTCAAACAGCCCCGATTTCCCGCAGATGATTTACATGATCCAGATGTCGATGTTCTTTGCGGGCGTTGCGACACTGTTCCAGACCATTGGGCTGGGGCCTGTTGGCGCCCGCCTGCCAATCGTGCAGGGAACGTCGTTTGCCTTTATTCCGATCATGATCCCGTTGGTGGTTGGAAAGGGCGTTGACGCGATTGCTGTATTGATGGGTGGTATAGTCGTAGGCGGCCTGTTTCATGCCAGCCTTGGGTTGTTCATTGGCCGAATTCGCTTTGCGCTTCCGCCCTTGGTTACCGGTCTTGTCGTGACCATGATCGGGCTTGCGCTTGTCAAGGTCGGCGTCCAGTACGCCGCAGGGGGTGTACCCGCCATCGGTACCGAAGAATACGGCTCTGGTCTGAACTGGCTCATGGCCGGAACTGTGATTGTTGTTACGCTGGGCCTGAAGTTTTTCGCCCGCGGTATGTTGTCGGTGTCGGCGGTTCTGATTGGCCTGTTGGTCGGATATGTTGTGGCATTCGCACTGGGTCAGGTAAATTTGGGCAATGTTGGGCGCGCGGCTCCGTTTGCAATGCCGAACCCATTTCACTTCGGTATCGAGTTTTCATTCGCGGCGATCATCGGGTTTTGTGCGATGTCCTTTGTATCGGCTGTAGAAACGGTCGGGGATGTGTCCGGTATCACCAAGGGGGGCGCGGGACGCGAGGCAACCGACAAGGAAATTCAGGGCGCGACTTTTGCCGATGGTCTTGGAACTGCGGTATCAGGCGTCTTTGGGGCCCTGCCGAACACGTCGTTCAGTCAGAACGTTGGCCTGATCGCCATGACCGGTGTCATGAGCCGCACGGTCGTAACCATAGGTGCCCTGTTCCTGATCATATGCGGGCTTATCCCCAAGATCGGCGCGGTGATCTCATCCGTTCCGATCGAGGTTCTGGGCGGTGGTGTGATCGTGATGTTCGGTATGGTGGTTGCAGCCGGTGTCTCGATGCTGTCGGACGTGACGTGGAATCGCCGCAACATGGTGATCTTTGCGATTTCACTCAGCCTTGGTCTGGGCTTGCAGTTAGAGCCCGGCGCTTTACAGCATCTGCCCGGAACTCTCAAAGTTCTGGCGACATCCGGGATCTTGCCTGCTGCGATCATTGCCATTGTCCTGAATCTGGTTCTGCCCGAAGAGCTTTCGGATGAAGCGACGGAAGAGGTGTCCGGTGGAATGGCAGGCCACGGGCTGGGCTCTATCGAACAGGACGATCACGTCTGACCGGTTCGGCCCGGACTTGTAAATGAATAAGCGGCGCACTGAGCGCGCCGCTTTTTGATTTCAGGTCTGGCAGGCTTGCCCATCGCTCACATATGTAACGCGTTACTCGACGCCCGCCTTGGCGACCACAAGGGGATGTCGTCAGAAATCGACCTCAATCGCGATGCCTTTCTGTACGGCCAGCTCGACAACAGATGCAGCAACCGCCAGATCCTGAAGACCGACGCCTGTGCCATCGAACAAGGTGATCTGATCGTCTGATGTTCGGCCCGGATTCGTTCCGTTGATGACCGCACCCAACTGGATCAGGTCACTTTCTCTGATCAGGCCCTGTGCCACGGCGTGTTGCGCCTCGCCAATCGAAATTGACTGTGCGATTTCATCTGTGAATACGGATGCTTTGGCCAACAACGCCGCCTCGACTTCCTGCTTGCCCTTGGTGTCCGTTCCCATGCACGCGATATGCGTTCCGGGGCTCACATGGTTTGCCATCAGCGATGGTGCAAAAGCCGAGGTGATCGAGATTATGACATCCGCCTCGGTCATGCCATCAAGTTCGACCGCTTCAAACGGAACACCGGCTTCATTGGCGACCTTTTCAATGTTCGGCAACATCTCGGGATGGTAGTTCCAGCCAAGGACCTTTTCAAAGGTGTGGGTCTCCAGCGCTGACCGAAGCTGAAAGGTTGCCTGATGCCCGGCCCCGATCATACCGATCACCCGCGCGTCCGCACGGGCAAGGTGCTTGATGGATATAGAAGAGGCCGCCGCAGTGCGCAAGGCCGTCAAAAGGTTGCCGCCAATCATCGCTGACGGTTTTCCGGTGTCAGGGTCAAAAAGAAAAACAGTGGACTGGTGATTGATCAATCCGCGCTTTTCCAGGTTATTTGGCCAATACCCGCCGGCCTTCAGGCCCAGTGTCAGCCCGGCGCGGTCAAACCCGCCTTTAAAGCCGTACAGGGCGTCCTCATGTCCGATGGCTTCGCGCACGACAGGAAAGTTATAGGCGTCCCCTGCAGCCATGGAGGCAAAGACCTGTTCGACGGCTTCAAAGGCCGCGTCGCGGGTCATGAGGTTGGCGATTTCGCGCTCGGGTACGATCAGCATGTCATTCTCCACTTGGAATTCGTGCGCCCGTGCGATTCACCGACAAAAGCGGGCGCGCACGGGCGACTGTCCGGCCATGTTTGGCCGGCGGTTTGTTCTTTGAGCATTCAAGCTCAGTACGCGCGGCCGCGGGCTGACACCGGCCAAACGCATTCGACCTTGCCATTCCGGACGCCCACATACCAATCGTGCACGTTTGCAGTTGGGTCACAGTGCCCTGGCACCAGTTTCAGCTTGTCATTGACCTTGAGCGCCCCGCTCGGATCCATCACGACGCCATGTTCATCCGAGCATTTGATGTATTCGACATCGTCACGCCCGAAAACAACAGGCAGACCGCTATCCACCGACTGCGCCTTCAGACCCGCATCGACAATCGCCTTGTCCGCCTTGGCATGGCTCATGACGCTGGTCAGGATGAAGAATGCGTTCTCCCACTCGCCCTGGTCGATCCGGTTGCCGTTCTCATCCAGGATGCGACCGTAATCGGCATCCATGAACGCATAAGACCCGCATTGCAGCTCATTATACACGCCCGAGTTGGATTCGAAGTAGTAAGACCCCGTACCGCCGCCCGAAACCAGCTCACACTCGATACCCTCGGCTTTAAGGCCGTCTACCGCGTCTTTGACCATCGCGATGGCGGTATCCAGTTTTTCCTTGCGTGCCTCATAGCTGTCGAGGTGTTGCATGGCGCCCTGATAGGCCTGAATTCCGCTGAATTTCAAGTTGTCTGCAGCCTCAACCGCCTTGGCGATTTCAATCACTTCGGGCGTCGTTGTGACCCCGCACCGCCCTGCGCCGCAATCGATTTCCACGAAGACTTCCAGCTGTGTTCCATGCCGGACTGCCGCCGCCGAAAGGTCGGCGACATTTTCCAGATCGTCGACACACACGATAATGCGGCTGCCCAGCTTTGGCAGGCGTGCGAGGCGGTCAATTTTGGCCGGGTCACGCACCTGGTTCGAAACCAGAACGTCCTTGATCCCACCACGAACGAAAACTTCGGCCTCGGAAACTTTCTGGCAGCAGACACCAACGGCACCACCGATTTTTTCTTGCAGCTTGGCCACGTCAACCGACTTGTGCATTTTACCATGCACGCGGTGACGCATCCCGTGCGCCTTGGCATAATCGCCCATCTTCCTGATGTTGCGTTCAAGCGCGTCGAGATCCAAAATCAGGCTGGGTGTCTGGATATCTGCTTCGTCCATGCCGGGCTTGGCCGGAATATCGTAACCTACTTCGAACTGGTCGAGAGTGCTCATATCTTTCATCTCCGTAATCCTATACCGGGATAGTTTTTTGTTGGGGTGTATTCAGACATTCATCCAGGGCAGCCGGTCCAGATCGACATTGCCACCTGTAACAATCACTCCGACACGCTTGCCCTTGAAGGCGTCCGGGTTTTTGAGAACCGTGGCCAGCGGAACGGCCGAAGATGGCTCCATCACAATCCGCAGGTGCTTCCATGTCAGTTTCATCGCATCGATGATCTCTTGCTCGGAGGCTGTGTAAATCTCTGAGACGTGGTTTGAAATGAAATGCCAGGTGAGATCCTTCAGCGGCACCAGCAACCCGTCAGCAATCGTCTTTGGCGCATCATCCGCGATGATATGACCGGCCTTGAAGCTGCGATAGGCGTCGTCTGCCTGTTCAGGTTCTGCCGCTATGATTGCTGTTTCTGGGGCCAGATTGGACAGGGTCAAACAGGTTCCGGATACCATGCCACCGCCGCCGATTGGCGCGACGACTGCGTCCAGACCGTCGGTCTGCTCGATAAACTCGCGCGAACAGGTGCCTTGGCCGGCGATGACCCGAGGATCGTTGTAGGGGTGAACAAAGTCACCGCCCGTAGCCGCCTGAACCTCGGCAAATGTCGCTTCGCGCGACGAGGTGGAAGGTTCGCATTCTGTAATCTTCCCTCCATAACGGCGGACCGTGTCCTTCTTTGCTTGCGGCGCTGTCCGCGGCATGACCACGTTGCAGGGAATGCCCCGTTTCATCGCCGCATAAGACAGGCACGAGGCGTGATTGCCCGAAGAATGGGTGGCGACACCTTTTTCGGCCTGTTTCTCATCCAGCCCAAAAACCGCATTGGTGGCACCTCGTACCTTGAAAGCGCCCGGTTCCTGAAAGTTTTCGCATTTGAAGAACAGCTGCGCGCCTGACAGTTCGTTGAGAAAGACCGAGGTTCGCACCGGGGTGCGGCGGATATGGGGTTTGATCCGGTCATGTGCCGCAAGCATGTCTTCATAGGTTGGGATATACATTGTGCAATCCTTCATCATGCCGCGTTCTTCTGAACGGAACCGGGATGGCCACGATAGTATTCCTGTGCGGCAGCAACTCCGGACCCCAGGTCGATGTTCAGGCCCAGGTCAACCATGCACATCTCAGCAGTGGCGATCCCGGACAGAGCCATGACATCCGTCAGGCTGCCCAGATGCCCGATCCGGAACACCTTGCCCGCGACCTCACCAAGGCCCACGCCAAAGGCAACGCCGTATTTTTCAGCTGCGTGCGTGACAATATCCGTCGCGTTGAAGCCGTTCGGCGTGCGGATTGCGCTTACGGTATCGGAATAGACCGCCGGGCTGCTGGCACAAAGCTCCAGCCCCCACGCCCCCACAGCGGCACGGACCCCTTCGGCAATCCGGTGGTGTCGGGCGAAAACGTTCTCCAGACCTTCACTCAACAGCATAGCGCAGGCTTGATTGAGGCCATTCATCAACCCCACAGCGGGTGTATAGGGGTAAGCATTGTTGGTGTATCCCTTGGTCATGTCCCGGACGTCAAAGAATGTGCGGGGCAGGGTGCCGGTTTTGGTTGCTTCCATCGCTTTCTGGCTGAAACCGACGATGGCAAGGCCAGCGGGCAACATGAAACCCTTCTGCGACCCGGTAACGGCAACATCCACGCCCCATTCATCAAACCGGAAATCCATCGACGCGATGGATGAGACGCCATCAACAAAAAGCAGCGCCGGGTGTTGCGCAGCAGTCAGCGCCTTGCGCACGGCAGCGATATCCGACTTCACGCCAGTTGCCGTCTCATTATGCGTGGCTAGAACCGCCTTGATCTCATGGTTTTTGTCGGCGGCAAGGATTTCTTCGTACCGGTCAGCCGGCAGCCCATCGCCCCACGGGGTTTCGACGATCTCAACATTCAGCCCATGGCGTTGGCACATATCGATCCAGCGATGGCTGAACATGCCGTTACGGGCCACCAGAACCTTGTCACCTGCGGACAGCGTATTGGTCAGGGCGGTTTCCCAGCCCCCGGTGCCGGTCGACGGGAAAATGAAGACTTCGGCACTGTCGCTTTTCAGAATTTTCCGAACGCCCGCGCGCGCAGGATGCAGGATTTGCCCGAACAATGGCGAACGGTGGTCGATCGTGGGCATATCGCACGCCTTGCGCAGGCTTTCCGGGATGTTCGTCGGGCCAGGGATGAAAACGGGGTTTTGAAAGCTCATGGATGGTCTCCTTGCGTCCTTGCCTGCACAATAGGTTCCAGCCGCCTGATTGGAAATTTTTTTGAAAACGCATTTCAAAATTTGTATAATGAGATTTAACTTATAGTTGTCAGTGGGTTATATTTTTCATGCTGTGAAATAGTCTTTCATAAATGATCAGAGGGTTTTTATGGAATCGCAAGACAATGACCCGAAGCTCCGTCGCAAGGCCCGCGGAAGACCGCGGGGGTGGGATGACAAAACCGCGCAGAATACGATCAAATCACTGGATCGGGCGATGGAGGTTTTCGAGTATCTGAGCCAGGCCCAAGGCAAAGCTCTTACTGAACTTTCAGATGAAATGCGCCAGGCACCGGCCACCGTTTATCGCATCCTCGTGACGTTGCAGGGCAGGGGCCTGGTCGAGTTCGACCATGAAGAACAGGTTTGGCACATTGGCCCGCAGGCGTTTGTGATCGGCTCGCGGTTTCTGCGCCGTACCAGTCTTGTGGAACGGGCAAGGCCGATCATGCGCAAGCTGATGGAAACCACGAGCGAGACCGCCAATTTGGGCATTGAGAAAGAAGGTCTGGTGCTGTTCCTGAGCCAGGTTGAAACACATGAAAGCATCCGGGCGTTTTTTCCCCCCGGCACATTGTCACCCATGCACGCGTCGGGCATCGGAAAAGCGTTATTGGCCCACATGGACGAAGACAGATTGAACCGAAGGTTGGCCGCCGCGAATTTACAGGCTTTTACGGATCAGTCGATTACCAGCCCCGAGGCGTTGAAGAAAGATCTTGCAGCTATCAGATTGCGGGGTTTTTCCGTGGACAACGAAGAAAAGACTACAGGTATGCGATGCATTGCAGCACCCGTTTTCGATATGAACAGAGAGGCGGTCGCAGGGCTTTCCGTGTCCGGGCCAACCAGCCGCGTCGGAGCAACCGAAATCGAACGGCTGAGCCGCCCGGTGATGGAAGCCGCGCGCCGGTTGACGCTGGCTATTGGTGGGACAGTGGTGTCTCCGCAACCCTAAGGTTTTGCCGCCAAATTGCGGCGAATGCTGACCCCGGATCCGTCTGCCGCGCCACAACACCAACGCGCGGAGATGTGCCTCGCAAACAAAAACTGAAACGCGATTCAGATGTACCCATCTCCGGTCACCCGATTTTCAGCACCCTCTCACTACTGAGCGACTTTTTGTTTGTGTTTATTGAACTGTTGGTCGAAGAGGTTTTTGAAGGGTCCGTTTTTCTGCATGAGTTGGTCGAGGTTTCCCTGTT
>NZ_JBQERO010000028.1:0-34321 GCF_056535125.1 Ruegeria sp. O4
CACAACCTAGACTGACGGGATGAAGGGAAGGCGGAAGCCTATTGAGGCCGCATCCTGAACGCGCCCAAACGGCGACTTCTTCAACACTATCCGGACAAAGCTTCAATTCGCGGCGGCGGCACCAATGTCAATTCCGGCAATCGGACTTCCGTGCGGGTCAGATCGCTAACTGTTGCTCAACAATTGTAGCAAAGTACGCGCAGCCATAAGCGAGTGCGTCATCATTGAAATCGAAGGCTGGGTTGTGCAATGCCGCGCTATCTCCGTTGCCGATAAACATGAAATTGCCCGGACGTTGCTCAAGCATTTAAGAAAAATCCTCTCCGCCCATGGTTGGTGTTCGGTTGCTGTCAACTGTCTCGGAGCCCACCAGTCTAGTGGCCGCATCTATGGCAAAGTCGGTTTGTTTCGGGTCGTTCTCCGTCACCGGCAAATCGTCAATGTAATTGAAATCGATATCCGTACCCGTCATGGACGCTACACCCGCGCAAATGTCGTACATCCTTTGTTTGCCCAAAGCACGTGCCTTGCTGGATAGGCTGCGCACGGTCCCTCTGATCTCCGCTGTCTCAGCGATGATGTTATCTGCATTCCCCATGTGGATTTGCGTGATTGAAACGACGTGTTGTGCCGACGCATTTATTGAACGCGACACAATCGTCTGGAAACCTTGGATGATCTGAGCAACGGCAATGGCCGGGTCGTGACCCTCGTGTGGAAAAGCTGCATGGCAGCCTTTTCCAGTTATTTGCACTTCAAATAGGTCCGCAGACCCCATTATGCCTCCCGGGCGAGTAGAGAAATGGCCGATGGGCAGACCAGGAGACGTATGAAGCGCAAAAACGCTTTGAATACCAAAACGGTCCATCAGGCCATCCTGAACCATGGCGAGGCCACCGCCTTCCGCCTCTTCCGCTGGTTGGAAAATCAGAACCGCAGTTCCATTGAATTTACGGGTCTCAGTCAGATAGCGAGCAGCGCCCAGCAGCATCGTTGTATGCCCATCATGTCCACAGGCATGCATTCGGCCTGTTATTTTGGATGCGTAAGGAAGATTTGTCTGCTCCTGCATGGGCAAAGCGTCCATATCCGCGCGTAAGCCAATCACTTTGTTGCTTGCTGTACTTTCACCTTTTATCACTGCAACGACGCCGGTTTTCCCAATACCAGTAAAAACTTCGTCGACACCCATCTCATGCAAGCGCTCAGCAACCAAACTGGCGGTTCTATGAACGTCGAATGTGATTTCCGGATGTGCATGAAAGTCGCGACGCCATTCAAATAGTTCAGTTAGCTGTGTGTCAAAAACTTCAGTGTGAACCATGGGTCTGCCCTCAGAAATGACTTTTAACAACATGATGCTACACTAAAGCGATCATGATCAATTGGCGGTTCTTCAGCAGCCTTGGGGCTCAGAGCGGTCATGCGGCGGTTCGGCGGGCCAAAATCAGTCTGCTTGTACATGCCTTGGTAGGCTGAGCGGGACTGAGCCGACACCGAATGAATGCCGGTTTCGGCCAGCACTAGTTTTGAACTTGGCCTTCACACGGGCTTAACTATTGTATTGTCGGGGACACAGAAAATGCGCTGGCACTACGGTAGTGCGCTTTTACTTGACACAATCAAGTAATTCTATTTTGCTTGAATTTGTCAAGTAAATGGAATTGCAGAATGGATCACATCTCGACAATTCGCGCCTTCAATCGGTTCTACACACAGAGAATGGGTTTGTTCTCCCCCGACTACGGCGGTAGTGGAATGAACCTCACAGAACTACGGGTTTTCTATGAGATCGGAGTGCAAAATGGCTCAACTGCCCGGTTGATCGCCAATGCCCTGGACCTCGACGAAGGCTATGTCAGTCGTATCCTGAAGAACTTTGAGCGATCCGGATGGATTCTAAGAAAACCTTCTGAACATGATGCACGGCAAAAGGAACTTGATCTTACTGAATCTGGGCACCAGAAGTTTAGCGAGCTTGTCGACCGGATGGCACTTGAGGTCCACAAGCGATTGGATGGGGCAGATGCAGGGCGCGTCGCCCGGGCTTTGGAGCAGGCGGTGAGATCATTTGACCTGCCGGGTCCAGTCGAATTTCGCGATTTAACCCCAGGCGACGCCGGATGGGTCGTCAATCGGCACGCCGAGACCTATTACACGGAATATAAATTTGATTACCGCATGGAAATGCTCGTCATGCAAATCCTGACGGCTTTTTTTCCGGTCCAAGGCATTGATGGAAACCGCGCCTTTATTGCTCATAGCGGCGAGACGCGGCTGGGATCAATTTTTTGCATGAGTACAGAAGAACCCGGCGTCGCGAAACTGCGATTGTTCTTTCTGGAACCCGAGGCCCGCGGAATGGGCTTGGGCAAGCGTTTAATGACGATCTGTCTGAATCACGCGCGTGCATCAGGGTTCAAACGCATGACGTTAATGACCCACGAGACACAGGTAGTCGCACGCGCGCTTTACGCTAGATTCGGATTCACTTTGACCGAGCGCATTTCCGGATATCACTTTGGCAGTGAGAGCGTGCAAGAAACCTGGGACCTCACACTTTGATCTCACGACTGGGCTATACGCTAAGTGCAGCCGCGCATAGACAACCAGACATTCGCGGCACGGCGTCGCTTGAGCAAAATGGGCTCACTGCAGACCTCGGTGCAGAAGCAGCACAAGTCCCTACCCTGTTCTATACAACCTATCCAACGGCCCAGAGCCGACATCCAGGGCACCGCTCGGATGCCGCATCGGCAGCCCGCATTGCCGCCATTCGCTGCAGCCGCAAAATTTGACCTGGTTCGAACTCTCGGATCGCGGACAAAGTGGACCTATCGAGTTCAAGGCGCGATCAATACTTCGCGCTCAATTTCCATTGCAAAGCCAAGCGGCAATCCAGGACACGCCTAGCCGACATTCGTCACAACCCGCCGCCGCATGCAGCGGTCGCCAAAGCGGCCATTAGCAACCAGATGCAGCATTTCTATCCAACCAATGCCTCGGCCGGTGCGAAACGCTCTTTGGCCACATGTAAACAAAGGCATTCCGGTGCAATCCATGCTACCTTCCCACGGATAGTATTCTGGTAGCGGGTATTTGAGATGGGACGAGTGCGGCGAGGTCTGAGTGAAGGGCAGGCGCAAGCTTTAGAGGCGGCCTTCAAGGCAGCCAAAACCTACCGCGAGGAACTGCCAAATGGGCCGGCCCGGCCTGTCTTGGGACTTGGTGAAGCTGCCAGCCGCTTTTTGGGCCCTCTTCCTGAAACGGGGGTGCCGGAAAGTGAGGTAATCGGGGACATCGTGCAACTTTCTGAAGGCGGTCTGCACAAAATGGCGGGGCCGACCTTCTTCGGCTATGTCCTCGGCGCGTCGCATCCCGTCGGTGTAGCCGCCGACATTCTGGTATCAGCCTGGGGGCAGAACGCGGGCTCATCTTTTGAAACGCCTGCAATAACCGGAATGGAGCGCGCTGTTTGCAACTGGGTAATAGAGTTGCTGTCACTGCCGCCCGAAAGCGGAGCCGGTCTTGTGACCGGCGGCACAGTGGCAAACATGGTTGGCGTCATGGCCGCACGCAATGCGCTGCTGGCTGCCCAGGGGTGGAATGTTGAAGCTGACGGGCTGTTTTCGGCACCCGAGATTCCCGTTTTGATCGGGCAGGATGCGCATTCCGCCCCATTCGCTGCCCTGCGTTATGCTGGCTTTGGCGCGGGCCGGACAAACATCGTCACGGCGGACGGCGAAGGGAGGATAAAGCCGGATGCGTTCCGGGCTGCCCTGGACAGCTGCAGCAGCCCGCCGCTTGTCATCCTGCAGGCAGGTCAAATAAACACCGGCGCCTTCGACCCGTTTGCCGAGCTCATCCCAATGGTGCGCGAGCGGAACGGCTGGGTTCATGTGGATGGTGCTTTCGGGCTCTGGCTCGCTGCTGTACCCGAACTGGCAAACCGGTTGGAGGGGGTTGCTGAAGCGGACAGTTGGGCGATTGACCTGCACAAGTGGCTTAATGCTCCATTCGATGCTGGCATGGTTATCGTGCGCGACCGGGCGCCGCTCGTTGCGTCAATGTCTGCCCGCGGCGCCTATCTCCCGGAAACAACAGAGCATTGGGAACCAAGTGATTCAACGCCGGAACTCTCCCGACGTGCAAGAGGTGTCCCGAGCTATGCGATACTTCGGCACCTTGGCCGGACGGGAGTTTGCGAACTGGTAGCACGCCATTGCCACCTGGCGGAGCGAGTTGCCCGAACGGTTTCGAACGAGCCCGGCCTGACAGTTCTGAACCAGATCCACAGCAATCAGGTCGCAATCTGCTGCGGCGAGGGGCCGGATGGCAACGATCTGACCATGCGGGTCCTGCAGCGCGTTCAAGACAATGGAAAGGTATACCCTACCCACGGCGAATGGGCGGGTCGGAAGATCATTCGAGCCTCTGTAATCGGATACGATATGAGGGAAGAGGATGCTGATCTTCTGTCATCCGAGATCATTGAAGCTTATCGTCTTCGTGCTGCTGGCGTTCTCTGATTTGGCCAGAAATTTTATTGCTGCAGTCAGGCATTAATGAGCTTCAATGGGCTCGAATGGGCCATTCGGTGTCACTGCGAGCAACCCTTCGACCCGCCTGGCACCCCCTGCGCAGCCGGCCCATTGCAGCCGTTTTCAAGCTCCTTTTTTTGCCTGATCGGGAGCTTTTTCTCGAAGTTGGCAACACCTGCGAAGTTCAATGGCCGCCCCATGAATGAGGCGGCCGCTCTCGCATTATTTTCGATGAGGCAGAGAGCCTATCCGCGGCTCAGGATTTCCTCGCCGAGGATCTGCATGACTTTCTGTCCGGCCTCGCTGGCCCAATTGACCGAAAGTTCCGCAAGCAGCGCGCTGGTTGTGGTGAGCTCGACACCGCCTCGCTCCATTTTGCGGAACGCCATCTCATCCGTCAGCGCAGTGGGAGACCCGGAAGCATCAACCACTGCGGTCACGGCAAAGCCCTCTTCGGCGGCACTGATCGCAGGCGGGGCAAGACACACGTCAGTGGTTATGCCTGCCATGATGAAATGCCTGCGCCCGGTGTTGCGGCAGGCAGCGGCAAAGGCGCTGTCATCCCAGCAGTTCACCACGCCAGGGCGCTTGATCCGCGCGGCGAAGGCATCCGGGGCAATCTCTTCCAGCGCGGGCATCAGCGGCCCCTGCATGTTGTCTTCCATGCTGGAAGTCAGCACCAGCGGCATGCCAAGCGCCGCCGCCGTCCGCGCCAGGGCCCGTGTGTTGGCTTCGATCAGATCGCGGTCAACGGACTTTGCCCAGTTCATGGTGCCAACCTGATGGTCGATCAGAACAATGGCTGCGTTTTCGGGGGTCACTTTTTTGGAGGTCATGTTGATGTCCTTTCCTGGTTAAGAGATTTCGGATGCGGGCAGTTCGAAGATTAGGAGCTCAGCGCCGGCTGCAGCCTCAACCGCCACGTCCCCGGCACGGAGCAGTCCCAGCCCATCCCCTTTCCTGAGGGCGCGGCCGGCAGCAGTTGCCTCGCCTTCGATCATAAAGATGTAGAGGCTGCGGTCAGGGCTGGACGGGCTGAAGTTCAGCACGCTGCGGCGGTCGAAGTTGCCGTAGCTAAGGCGCACCTCCTGCTGCACGACAAGTGAGTCCTCGGCGCCGTCTGGCGACAGCACCAGCTGGAACCGGTTGCTGTGGTCCGAGGTTTCCAGCTCCTTGCTGGAATAAGTCGGCGCCAGGCCTCTGGCCCGCGGCTCGAACCAGATTTGCAGCGCACGCATTGGCTTCGTCCGCGAGTTGTTCACCTCGTTGTGCAGGATGCCTGTACCGGCGGTGATCACCTGAAGACCTTTCGACTTCACAGTACCGTTGTGAACGGGCACCACCGGATCGATATGCGAAACCTCTCCGCTCACCATGAAGGTGACGACTTCGACATCCCGGTGCGGATGCAGGCCAAAGCCTTGGGCGTCCGGTGCAAGCGTGCCGTCGTCAATTGTGATCAGCGGGCCGAACCGTCGGCGCCCTTCTGCAAGGTGCGGCTTGAACGACAGATGCGCCTGCATGAAGCCGAAGTCCTTGAACTCACGGGTCGCGGCGGGGTGATAGACCATCTCCGTCTGCATTTCTCATCTCCTGGCCTGTTCGCTGAGATAGAATTTAGGGATCTCTTTCGTTCTGGAAAATGATCTGTTTGTTAACTACTGTTCAGATTTATGAACGATAGATTCTATTCCTGCGCCAAGGCCCTGGTGGCCACTGTGCGCGCCGGGTCGATGAGCGCGGCAGCTGCGGAGTTGAACACCACGAAGTCGGCGATCAGCCAAAAGCTGGCGCTGTTTGAAGCCGAATTGGGGCTGGTCCTGCTGGACCGGTCTGGGCGGGCGGTGGCCCCGACCGCGGCTGGGCGCAGAATTTTCGAGATTTGCGCAGGCCCGGTGGATGTAGCGCTTGAGGCCGAGGCGCAGCTTGGCTTCGTCCGAAGCGGGAAGATTGCAGGAAGGGTGTCAGTCTCAGGACCCAACAGTCTTCTTTGCACCGTGCTTGTCCCGCTTCTGGCAGGCCTTCGGTCCCGCTACCCGGCTATCGAACTTGAATTGCATGCCGATGATTCAAAATCGGATTTTGCGGCAGAGGACATAGATCTGTCCTTCAGAACCGGCCCTGCAGATAAAAGGCGGTTTATTTCGGCTGCCCTGCCGTCCGCGCAGCGCGCGCCTCTTGCCAGCCCGGCCTTTGCAGAATGGATGCCCCGTCTCTCTCGGCCTGCTGATTTGGCCAGGTTGCCCTGTGTATTGCGCACCCAAGAATCCGGCAAATGGGCGTTTCGAAATAAGGAAGGGCAACAGGAGATCATCGAGCCGACGATCGGCCTGCGCGTCAATTCGATGGAGCTTGCATTTGCAGCTGTCCTTGCCGGGCAAGGAGCAGCACTGCTCCCGTCCTTACTGACAGAGGTGCATATTCAAGCTGGCAATCTCGTGCGCCTGATCCCTGACTGGTCTGCCGATCCAGTGGCACTGACTTTGCTTTGCCGTCCTGAACGTTTGGCTGCTCCCCAGGTTGCGGCGGTACGGCGCCATATCCTGGATGCATGCGGCAACAACGGCTTCCTGGGGACAGAGCTTCAATACGAGAAAGTCTAACAGCTTACCAAAGCTCGGTTTGGCACCGTGACGATTAGGCCTGCCTCCCTCCAAGTCAGCCGATAGGAACGGCCCCAACCGGACGCTGAGTGTGCGGTTCAATGCTGCATCGCCGCGTTCCCGTAAGCAGACATTGACAGATGGCGGCGGACGCCCCTCCTCAACCCAGACAAAAACCTGCCAAAACTGCAAAGGTTTTGCCGGGGGTTTTTGTCATAGCTAAGCGATTGATCCTGGGTGGGGTAGGGAAGGCGGCCAAAAAACGGACCGTTTTTGGCGAAAGCGTGCGAGTTGGTACAGCATTTGGTGTGCGGATCGATTGTCCGCTTGGTTGCTGAAGCAAAAACACGAAAGCCATGCAAAGAGCGTCGCACTGTAAAGCAAATGCACGCTGATCAGGTAAAGATGAGGATTGACTGACGGCTCTACCAACCGCCGCTCGCGTGGGAACTTCGGCTTTGCCTCAACACCGGGCTATCGCGCAAAGGTTGAAGGTGAGTTGGCGGTCATAGAAGACGGTTTATGATTTTGAGTTCCAGATTGTGCCAGAGCAACACTTTAAGACTTCACCGCATAGAAGGAGCACCTGTTCGAATCTCGACCACTCATTGCAAGTTTCTGGTCCGCCACAGTGCCTACGACCTGAACGCGCCCTAGCAGCAGCCCCCAGTTGATCTCTGCCGTCAACCGCCGTCCATTGAGCCTCCCAGAAAACTGCCCCCGAAAACCCTGCGATTGCTGGACGCGACCGCCGTAGCGGTTTCCGCCAGCATGGCGCACATTCAATACTCCAGTAATTTTCGTTCGACCAAGCTTGCTAGACGGCCCGCAGTTGGACGTGAAACGCCAAATGCCCGACATGTTGCCAGGTCCGATCGCGATTGGGGGCGGAGGCAAGTACATCCGCTCGTTTTCTGGATCGGTGCGCCAATCGGCAAGAGCTGCTTCTGACATGGCTTGCAATCGGAGATGCTGGTCGGCACTCAGATACCCAGTGACCTCAACGCCCTGAGCAACTTGCCATGCGCTAAGCGCAGATCGAGTACCGCGCCCAATAACGCCGTCGACGCCATTTGGGTCATAACCCATGACCAGAAGCCTTGCCTGAAGGTCACGGATTCCCTGCTTGTCGAGCCCGAGCGCAGCTTCAGAAACCTTTGATCCTTGCGTCAAATGTGATGGAGGAACTCCAGTTCTAAGCTGGTTCTTGTCGTTAGCATTGCTTTCCGTTGGCTTAATTCTAGTAGAGTCTTCGATGGCAGTGCTTTTTGCCTCATCACCATTCTCCAATCTCGCATTGAGCCCGGCCACGTCTATTTCACCGACTGACTCGGCCAGCAGCACGCTGATGGCGAGGTCCGAGGATGGGTGTTCATTAACAATCCGGTCCAGCAGATGTCGTACGGCGACAAGGGTCGGCAGTGAACTCTCCGGCCCCTCGTATATGCTCTCTGCCTCTGCCAGAATGGCTTCGGGGCTCTCTTGCGCCACAAGGGGGGACGCCACAAAGACAAAAAGCGCCACCGATAGCCAAAAACTTATCCTCAATACACCCATAATCTCACTCTAAACCCTTGTTAGTCAGCAGCTTCGAGAAGCTTGCCAGATATGTCAACGCTGCCTAACCTTTCCTATCAGGGTCTAAGCGGTAGGTGTCGATGTTCCATTTCAGGCTAATCTCTGTGCCGGTGGCACTTCTTTTTGCAAGTGTTTCGTTCGCGTTTGGGCAAACCAATGAGGATACCGCTAACCGATTGCTGATCGACGCCGCAACCGGCAGTGGTGGTGCCTCTGACCCGCTCTACAAGCGACGCCTACTCTCGGTCTTGGTTGAAGAGTTTCCCGAAACGGCAGCAGCCCGGTCGGTTGCCTTGGGAACTGTAAGTATTCCGGATCTTCCTGACTCACCAGAATTCCACCAGTTGTTGGTTGAAGGGAGCGGTATCACTGGATTCGAACACGGTGAGTTCCCTTCGTATGGTGCCACTACTCATCCTGGCATCGACATAGGGCTTCCCGGGCAAGTCGATTGCGGCCTACCTGTAACTGCACCACTTTCTGGTAGTGTCGTGCGGGTGGTTGCCTCAGATGTACCGGACTCAGAACTTGAGCTGATAGGAATTGATCGGGCTCGTAGTGATCGTGATTTTGGTCACAATACGGGTAACGCAGTTATTCTTCGGCACGGAAACACGAGTTCGACGTACTCGATCTACCTTCATCTTCAAAGCACACCGTCCAAATCCAACGGCGAGCCTTGGCGCATTGGTATGACCGTTCCTGCTGGCGCCCAGATTGGAAAAATCGGCGACACTGGTGCAGCAGAGGGCTGCCACCTGCATTTCGAAGCCCGAAATTTCGAGGGGACTTATAAGTACCTTCATCCAGCTTTCGGCAACATCTACCCGCCAGGGGACATCTCCGACACAGATGTTTTTGTTGAGGACTGGATAGACCCGGAATCATTTCTTCGCCGAGCATTTTTGGATCGGCATCTTGCAACAGAAGATCCTGTGCCGACTTCGGTCGGGGCTGTCCCAGCCCCTGAGTTTCCGGGCACGCATGCGGAGAGTACCGCACAAACCACCGGAATTGCCACCTCCGCTGAGGGACCGACAGAGTCCGAGATTCGACCAGGTGATTGGATAGAAACGAGCGAAGCGCGCCGGGTTGTACGAACCGGCGAGACAGTCGGTGACCTCTCGATCGATGCCGATGGTAGCACGCGGTATCGCAAAGAGTTGCTCTTTTCCGCCGCAACCGACCCCGCTGCGACCGAAGTGCGCCTTTTTTTCTCTCCGGACGCGAGAAGTGCGCTTGTTATCCAGTGGGATCTTGACTGGGGTGGGCTACGCGCAGCTCTGATCAACCTGGGAACGCGACAAATTCTCAAAAGTGATCTTGTCCCCGAGACGGCGGTCAGGGGAAAAGCAGAAGCAATGAACGTTCGGCAACCCATGTTGCCAGTCGCTTGGTCGCCCGATAGCAAGTATGCTGCGATCCCGCTGTCGCTGGCGGAGTGGCAGGCAGACCTTTTGTTGATAGATGCGGAGACTGGCAATCAAGCCGTACTAAAAACAGACGAACTTCAGCCGGGTCAATGGTCCCTCCCGAAGCTCGAAACGCTTCGTTGGGACGCAGATGACTGGGCGTCGATCGATTATGACGTACTTGCATGCTCGGATACTGACTGCACTGCGCCGAAAGTCGTCGGCTCGATATCCGGCGGACACCGAATTACCCACTTGCTAAAGAGAGCAACGACTCAGCCAGTGACCACATCAGGGGAGGAATGGACGGCGGCGATTGTGCATTCCGGAGGCTATGGGCGACCCGAATTGACCGAGTGCATGTGGGCTTCTGAGAAATCAACAGTTGAATGTCTGCGCGATGACGGTGCCAGCGAAGAAACCCTTCGTTTCGCTCACGCAAGAGCTGCGGAAGGTGGAGAAGGACCGGAGATACCAATCGATTTTCGTGAGTTGGGAAAGGTAGATATTGCTGTCTTGGATGCATTGTCGATGAATGGAAACAGGTATGACTATTTCGTCAACACGTCTCCCGAGACTATCTCTTATCCGATCTATCCGGAGCGTGAGCTGTCAATTCTCGCTTCACGTGGGGATAGACGGGCGCAGTCAATCCTTGCTCAATTCCCGGGAGCCACGGCATGGAAACCATTTATCGGTGGAATGCGCATATTGCCGAATGGGGATCAAAGATTTTCGACAGCCGTTTATTGGACCGAGAGCTGCCGTGCGTGCCCGATCGTTGGATATAACATCGCAACCGTGGACTACGATCATACTGGACGGTTGAGCGCCTCCCAGAATCGGGGCGTGTTCGACAACGCTGGCTTGGGAGGAAGATTCTATAACCAATACACCGCCGACGACTTGCGCAGACATCCAAAGCTGGTGCAGTTCTTCCTGAATCTGCGTGGTTACGAGGCGGGTCCAATGGATGGTGTTACTGGCGCGCGAACCGAGCAGGCATTGCGGGAATTCCAGCGGGAAAACGGGCTCCACCCGGTGACGGGGCAATCAAACTGGGCAACCATAGTAGCTTTATCCGACATGGACACGGTGTTTCGGAATGGCTCTACCAACAGTACCGGCACAATGCCGCAGCCCACAATCACCGCTTCAGCCACCTCCACAGCCTCTCATCCGATTCCCGCAGGCGCATCCACGAGCGTAGCGCAACTGACCTCGGCTTTGGCCTTCGGACGGCAGCAAACAGCGGTAGTCGATGTTAACGGCTGCGAGCTATTGGTCTACCAACGTGAACCAATCAAAGTGAAAACGCATTCCGCCGGGGGATGGAGCGACTGGATGGGCAGCACGACGCAGGGGGAAAGTACAGTGGGTGAACAGACCACCATAACCACGGTTAGCTTCGGAGACATCGGTCGATATGGACGGTTCGAAGGAGGTTCGGCACTAACACTCGTCGCAAAGGAAGGGCGTGCGTTCCAGATCGAAAGAACAACCCGACGCACGGATAATCCGAACCTCAACACATCACAACAAGAGCCCATTCCTCATTTGGTCATTCCGCTGCCATCCCACGAACGTTACGACATCGCTATGCCGCTAATCCGCCAGTATATGGATACTTGCAACACAATCGGCACCGCTGGAGGCACCGTTGCCGATTATCCGGACACTGATCTTGTCAGCGAACTGATCGCCCATGAAAAGCTGCGACAGCACGCGGCGCGGGTCATGTTCGTAGATGGTGCCTTTGAAGATGCGATTGCTCAAGGGCTTGTCGCGCGCATGATGCAACACGCCCAGCAAGGCATCACCAATCATGGCAATTCAGGGGAAGCTGCCGTTACCGCGCGTGGGCAGGCGCAGGGGATCGCCTCGGCAACCCCGCATTTCCTGGTTATGGCGGAAGCGCAACCATTGTCTGTCGTAATCACCGACAAATCCGATGCCTCGCAAGATCAGGATGTTCTGACGGTTGATTTTCTGTGGCATTATCAGAGCGCATCGCTGGTCGTGCAACGTTTCGGCGAACGCGGCGGCAACGGGCGAGCGCAGTTCCGGCGGCGGGAGGGCAGCTGGCGACTGGAAAGTGTGAGCAGCAATGGAAATGGCCTCGCATTTCCAACAACTCAAGCAGTTCAGGACGCGGCCGATGCAGATATCATCTCCACCCGTAACGAAGGCGGTCCTTGGCACTTTGCGGAGCGGGAACAAACATTCGTTCCGATCGAGGGTGAGCCACTTCTTACATCAACTGAGCGGGCTGCGCATGCTGACAGTTCGAACCAGTCGTTGGCTGAGGTAGAGTCCACGAAGCGCGATTCGATTTTAAAGCTGTTGACCAATAACCGCGAATACTCCGGCAGTAACTGGAGATACGCATATCTCCTGAAGGGCTCATGGTTTGAGTTCATGCAGGGGACAGTTACTTTTGGACTCGCTGTTGAAGAGCTGGATCCCGCAACCGGGCAATTTCGTGGTGGCATTCAACCTCTCGAAGTGGAGGCAGGTTTCCTCGCGGGATTTCGAATTCTAACAACAGAGTTAGGTTACATTGAAGGCCGATTGGATCCTTCAAGCCATGTGCTTGAATTCGATTACTTCCGCGCAACCGGTCGTCCTGGGAGCCTGGCACCTTTAGGTCAAGCAATAGTTTCTGGAATTCGAATGCACCCAAGGTTTGACAGTGCCGGAAAGGTTTTAGGCTGGAGTTCCAGCGAGACCGACCCGGCCGACACCACAGGAAAGTTCGGTGAGGCAACAGGTGTGCTGACGATCTCAAACGAAAAGTGGGTTCCATGAGCACCAACTTTTCTGGATCGTCAGCCTTTGGTCCATCGCGACGACGCTTTCAAGCGCGGGTAAATGATAGCCCCGTGCGCTTTGCGGGCTGACCGAATTTTCTCTGCGGCTTAGCGCTTAGTATTGGTCAAAATCCACCGAGAGCTGTAAACTCTTCGTCAGTAAACCCTGCTTTCCTAGCATAATATCCAGCACTTCCAGTTCTGAATGAGCGTGTTGCACAAATCGTTTCCGATGCGTAGCTGGTCCTTTGATTTGACTGCGGGATGCTGTGATGCCCTTCAAATTCAATGCGTCGCGGCGGGATAAGTTTGCGAAGGCAAAGTACCGTGTGACGAACTGGACCGAATACAACGAGGCGCTCCGCCAGCGTGGTGACGTAACGGTCTGGTTCAGCGAAGACGCGGTGTCTGGATGGTGCGCAGTGCGCTCCGGCAAGCGCGGTGGTCAACAACGATATTCTGATCTGTCGATTGAGACCTGCTTGACCTTGCGCGCCGTGTTCGGCTTACCGCTTCGCCAAACGCAGGGCTTTGTCCGCAGTCTGCTGCGGCTCATGCAGACGGACCTCCCCGTGCCGGATTTTTCGACGCTTTGCCGGCGTGCGCCATCGCTTCAGATCGCGCCTGACATCCGAACAGCCAGTGGTCCGATCGCGCCGGTTGTGGACAGCACAGGGCTGCGTGTCCACGGTGGCCGCGAGTGGATGCGGGAGAAGCACGGGCTACCGAAGGCCTGCAAAATATGGCGCAAACTGCATATCGGCTTCGATCCGGAGAGCGGCGAGCTTGTGGCGTCCTGCCTGACACCCCAGCAGGTCAGGGACCCCGGCGCTCTGCCCGACCTTCTTGCCGAGGTGTCCGGTCCGGTGCGCCGTTTCATCGGTGACGGGGCTTATGATGGTGTACCAACCGTCGCGACCAACCGGCATGCGTTTGGCCCGGATGTCGAGCTGATTATTCCGCCGCCGAAGAACGCCGTTCCCGGAGATTGCCAGGCACGTAACGCCCATATCGACATGATAACCGAAACTGGCCGAATGGCATGGCAGAAGGCCACCGGTTATGGTCAGAGATCGCGCGGCGAGGCCCAGATCGGGCGATACAAACAGGTCATCGGACTGGAACTGCGCAGCCGCAACATGGAGACCCAGACAACCGAAGCCCGCATCGCTGTCAAAGCCCTCAACCGCATGACCCGTCTAGGTCGTGCGACCTATGAACGTGTCGCATAACGAACCGGGGAAAGGGGCAAATGCGGCCCAAGCGCTATTCGTGCAACACGGTCGCCCTTTAACGAGATCATGCTCAAAAACCTGTTCGAAAAACTTCGACCAGTACAAACCTCAGATCACGCAGGCTCGTCAACTAGACACCAGAGTTTGCGACACATCCCCAACGACCGCCCGAAGACCAGTGAAATCGGTGTTTTTCTGGAGAATTTTTTGTCCGCCGCACTGATACAGAAATAGACTTTCCTCAGCTGAAAATAGTTCGATTGCGAAGAGCCTCGGGGCCCTCAAGTTGCGGTGTCTGAGGATAGTTCCGACTTGGCAGAACGCCTCTCAGCTGCGTATGGAAATCGGCATAGGTAATGTCGGGATTTTGCCTAATTAACGCGATTGCATTGGCAGACATAGCGCCGTTGTAGCGACTGTTAATCCAAGCGTCATACGACAGTTCAACGGCGGTGCAACCGGTCAACAAAAGATGGTTCATATTGGCGCCGCTGCCAAAGGAGCGATGGCGTGTTGGTACCATATGCGTATCCCATCTCCGATGGTTCGTCATCGGCATGTACCGCACCAGTGTTGGGTAGTTTGGCGCGACAGGCTGATTGTCGGTTCGGGAACCGTCGAGCATAAACCGTGACACTGTTCCGGAATGGCAGGAGTCGCTGATAATTGTCAGAAACACACCATCTGTTAGCCGATCGATGATCTCGCGAATCTCGTCGTCCACGATGTTGCGGTTATGTGCGCAAATCGCCTCGTCGTAGTTGTCGGGTTCGTCGTGATCATTTTGATCAAGAATGTAGGTTCCGTGGCCCGAGAATGTTAGTACGATGTTGTCGCCTGCAACAGCGTTGTCCACGAGCGATGCGAGCGCTTCCAGGATTGCGCTGGCGGTTGCCTGTTCGTCGGCCATGACCGCTACGTCATACCCGAAGTATTCAGTGAGCAAATCGGCCCAGTCGTTCATGTCGTTGACACACCCGTTCAGGTCGTTGCCGGATCCAGGGTAGTCATTGATCCCAATACAAACTGCTTTTTTTGACATAATTTGGTCTCCTTGGTTAAAAAATCAGGATTGTCTGCGCCGCGAGGTGGCGCAGCGCAGACCTCTAGGTGAACACTCCCCAGTTGGTGCTGTTGTCTAGCGCTGGAGTGTAGATGCCGGTTGCTCGCCGCCCGTTGCCTGAGGCTTGATTGTGGGCTCGTTCAGCGCCGGTCATAAGATCAAGGGTTTTCGCGCCCAGATAGCCGGTCTCGGTCAGGCCGAGATGGCTTTGCAGCCGATTAACCTCTTGGCCGCGCGAACCAAAGCGTAACGCTTCCAGGGCGGTAGTTTGCCCGTTTGCGGCAAGGACAGCTTCTTTGCCAGTGGCTAGAAGAAGATCTACACGCCGCCTGGAACCAATTGATGTCAATACCCTCTGAAACCTTTCCCATTGATCAGAAGGGGTGCTGTGGCCTCTGACGGTCAGGCAACCCCAAGACGAATACCGCGCTCCCAGGTCGGCGTTTTCGGACAGGTAGTATGAGCAATGAACGTTGTCGTAGGGTTGTGATAAATCGAAGATATCCAATGTCTCCATCTGCGCGTCATTGGTTGAGCGCAAGACGGTTGCATCGGCCCCGGATTCGGGATCAGCACTGGAGAGGCCCATGCGTAGGGCGGGCTGGATACTGCGGTGCCGCCAGATGTAGAAGGAATGCATCCCTGTTGGCAACATGTTGCAGGCGGAGCCACCATTTGCGTGCCCGGCAATAGCCTTTCGGCATGGAACCGTGGAGCCGGTGTAAACGTTCAGTCGGTGCGTCGCCGTGAAGTAAAACCCAATAACACAACGGAAATTTCTGTGATCTGGTCGCGTGGTCCTTAGTTGAACGGTAGACACGTTCTCAGCCTGGTCACCTGACACTAATTCGGCACCGCGCAGGGCAAAAGCGATCACGCCATTGGTACGGTAAGGTTGATAGTGACCAGCAACAAAGAGCATTTCCAATACATTTGGTGTCAGTTGGAAATTGGATGCTTCTGGCGCATCGACCAGATAAGCGTAGTCTGGCGCTTCACGATCGTCCGAAGGCCATGTCACGTCAGAAGTGCCGAAACTGCGCGCACCTGATCTATCATTCTTGCGTATGGTCAGATGTTGCCTAAAATCGGGAGCTTCCGGATCCGGCTGGGCACCGATATCAGGGTATCGGGCCGCCTGTTCCATTGTCATGTCTGACATGGTTTTAACTTTGAGACCCTGCGGTTCTTGTTCAGGGGGGTAGTCTGTCAGGAAGTTTTTCATGTCGCCGTTCTCTCTATTTTCGTTCTGAAATCGCGAACCGGTTCTCTGCTCTGTGGCATCGGATGTTGCGGTCCGCGATGAGTCGCCATTGAGGCGGTGCCTGAACGTCGGTCAGTTGTGTCGTTAATTCCTTCTTGTTCTGACTTTTTTGGTCAGTTGATTGCTTCCTTCAGCGCTTTTGCGAGATCGGATTTGTTGTTCTCAAAGGCCGTCGACATAGCCTCCAATGCAATCGACGGATCTTGGCTCTCTGAGACTTTTGCAACCATGTTGAAGGCACCTTTTGCCGTCTTTTCAGAAACAGCAACGAGGGTCGGATCTGCAACGTAGGAAGAGCCAACCTGCAGACGGCCAAGATTGAAGAGATATACCTCAACTCCAGTCGCCGGGTCGTTGGCGGATTTTTTGGGAGCGCCAAATCCTAGAGCGACGGTGACAGTTTTACGGCCGTTTCCTCGGTTGAGCGCAGAGGTATCGGCATATTGCAGATGGTTCATACGAAGCACGCGTGCACCAGTGTCAGATGAAGCTTTGAGCTCCAAATAGAATGCCGGCTGATCACTCAGCCCGAGGGATCGTACAACGTCAACGGATAAGCCCTCCCCAATTGTACTCTGGGTCGACGCGCCGGATGGTCCGTGATAGATCACAATACAACCATCACCGTCAGTCGCGTTGCGGGTTGCCAATCTTACTTGCTCCGGGCCGCCGACATGCGCGCCACTGGCCAGAAAGTGACCGTTGAGATTGGTTTGAGCACGTTTGAGACCGATTGAGACGGCCTCAACAGCGAAGTCGACGCCAATTGCGACTGCTGCACCCCCGACGCCTCTTGATTTGGCGCGATCTGGTTCTCTTGCGGGTACGATTTCTGCAATCGGTTCGGTCATATCAGTCGGGCAGGCAGACAAATAACGTACGGCCGCGGTCGGGCGAGATTGGTTCTTGCTGCTGACGGACAGACCTTCAAAATCCCGTCGATCAGTCGTGCAGGCCGCAGCGGACACGCCAACTGCACACAATAGTGCGAATTTTACCTTGGTTTTCATAAGGGTCCCCCAACAAAAACGTTTGATGTTATGACGAGCGCTGCATTTGGCGCTGCTAATGAAACCAATCTAAAACGGGGGGCGTGACTCGACCGTGACCCCCGCGTTTACCCGGTAATAACTGTTGGAATTATTGGGGGAATCGTGTGTAGTTGCGTATCAAAGCGGCCCACCATCCGGTCCAAATTTGAGTATACGAGCACCGGTAAGGTTTTCGGCCACGACTCGAACCACCGGAACGCCGATGTTTTTTCGGGTCAAATTGACCCACCAAACAGGACCGCCAATGGCGACGGCAATCTCTGCAACATGTGACGTGTTGGCTGGAGAGAGCGCACGCCGGTCTTGCGGATTCAATAGCGCGGCTTTTTGATTTTCGAAAAGCTGGCAACGCCGTAGAAGTAGCCTGTGATGATTTTGCAATTTACCTTGTCGGGCGGCTTGAATTGCCAGAACTAGGCCAAATTCCATCTGGACCAGTTCGGAAAAGGCCGCGCGTACCGCCTCGGCGGGATCCCACGACGCCGCCACTCCAATGATGGGAAGCTGGTTAAGTTGATCGATCGAACAGGCTACAATCGTAGTGATGCCCGCGAGGCTTTCAAGGAGGAAGAAGCGGGTAACTCTCGTCTGTTGAGCGCCTTGTCTGGCTCGCTTGATCATCCCGTCTACATCCCAGATCTCCTGCCACGAGGTCGACAAATGGTACGCAGGAATATGACCCAGCCACCATCGCGCAATGGTGTGGCGTTCGATTCTTTCCAATAGGGCGCCCGCGATCGCAGATCGGAGGTCCTTGCCCGCCGCGCAGCCTTCTGTACCGGGGTCTTTGGCGTCGGCTTTGTCAGTAATTGTCACAGTGGCCGCGTCAACGGACCAGCGGTTTTGAGTGGCCAGATCAGTGGCGAGAAAATCTCGATCCTGTGGCTGCCTGTGGGCCGACAAGATTTCGGCAGCTTCACCGAGGCAAGATGCACGGGCCGCGGATTCAGTTTCACCTTTGCCGGAAACTGAACCACCACCCGGAAGTTCTATCAGAGAAACCCTCCATTGAGGCGCGTAAGGGGGGATGACTATAACAGGTTCGCCAATTTCACGGGCTAATCGATCGATGGTCATGTCAATACTATCTTGCAGCTTTGGATTGAGTCACGCTGCTGTCACGCGTTGGAAAATAGTTTGATTCTCGAGCGGAAGGAAGTTGGTATGTCAGCACACGGTTTAGGAAAAATTCCGGCAGAACTTATTGAAAAGCTGAATGAACAAGTTCGCTACATTCTTCATCTTGATGGAACGGATTACGAGGGTGCGACGCTCGCCGAGGCGTACGCGACCCTGCTCAAGGAATTTCAAAAAGACCACAGTATTGCTGATCACATACAACGGGAATGGCCCATCCCGTCAGGCAATGTCTATCTCGCACAGTTGATGGCGCATGATCTTATCCAGACAGTTGAGACGGGTTGCAAACATGAACCCTACGAGAACCTTGTACGACGGCCCTTGATGCTGGAAACGATTTACGGACGCGGCCCCGATGTGCAGCCGTTGCTATATCAGGTCCGTGAACAGGATGAGTCTGAAAAGGATCGTCCGGTGTTTCGACCGAAATTCAGGCTTGGCACATTCAGATCCCTTGATGGGAATCGCCAATTTGGCCTTGATCTGCCCCGCGCTTCAGAATGCGCGGCGCCAAATGGCAACGGGGTTCAGAGTTGTGATCCAGGATTCACGAGGCGCGAGGCAATCATTGCGGATCGGCGCAACGATTCACATACAATTCTGGCGCAAATCACTGCTGTCTGGATGTTGTTTCACAATTGTATCTACGATCAGCTGATTGCGCAGATTGCAAAACCGACAAGCGCCGAAATACGAGCGAGTTTTGCGAGTGCAAAAAGGATTGTCACGGCGACGTGGCACAAGGTCATCAGAAACGACATTCATCCCATCATACTAAAAGAAAAGGAAAAATCTGAAGAAGTGAAAGCTGATGGCACTGATGTTGTGGCACCGAAACTGGTTGCAGCGACTGACGATTGGGTGGACCCTATCACGGGCCTGCCAAGCGCCGAGGCGCGCGTCGCGATACGGTGTCTGCACTGCTTGCCGCGGGCCCACTATGAATTTTCGGGATCGCGGGTCGAAAGCCTGTCTGAAGTGTTGCAGGTAGCGTCGGAACGCTTGGTGGACAACATCAACAAGGAATGGATCCTAGATTGGAGAAAATTCTTTGATTTCGGCGGCAAGGACCGCAACAAGCTTCGGACGAGATACGTAGCCGGCTTTGCAGCAGGCATGACGCGCGGTCGTGACGGTGCCCATTTGCTGCGGGCGGATCTTGAGCGCGTTCTGGAAATCTTGCATGGACCGGATGTTGACAAAAGGCTTCTCGAATTCGTTTCTGAGGGTTTTGTCGAAAGGCTTCAAGCGGCGATTGCCCGCGTCAGCCTTTTGCCGGACGCAGATGCTAATGCGATCGCGCGTGCCCAGCAGCAAGAGCAAGTCACCAGGTTTCCACCGCTTCTCATCGACTTGATGCAGGAAGCCGCCAAAGAAACGCCTGCAGGCCATCTGGGTCCTACGGGCACCAAACTGCTGTCGCCGTGGCTGTTCGGCGCATTGAAACAGGCAGAGCAACGCGTCTGCTTAACCAATAAAGAAGAGGAAATGGTGAAGCACAAGTTTATCGAAATCCTCACAACAACAAACCAAGTTTAGCTCTGAAGGAAAGGATCTAGTTATGGTAAAGGCAACTCATGCAAGGGATTATGGCGCGGCAGCCGAAATCGGGAAAAAGATCAAAGAAAGGGCGGATGACCGTAATCTGACAGGTGTGGAAGATTACATCCTCAGCCGCATTACAAGGGTGGGCGGACCCGACGTTGAGGAGATTGTTCTCCTACACGAACCCGACGATCACCAAGTAAAATTTGTGGTCGTACCGCATAAGGATATTATCGCAGACACAAGGCCAAGTTTGGGCAGTGCGCGTTACGATTATAGAGAAGAAGAACTGCCAGTTGCGGCGGCGGCCGTGATCCGAAAGTTGGATCCCAGCGGGACCATGACGTCCGAGCAGCTTGGCGACGCGATCAAGATGCTGGCCTCAAGCCCCCCTGACGCCGAGGAATTTTACTTCTTCAAGATGGGCGAGTACTGCGTCACACAATGCCAGTAGTTTAGACTTCGACCTTGGCCAGGGCCGCGCGAAAGCCCTGATCAAGCTTTGACCGCTGATCCGCATTGCGGATTGGAAAGCTGTCTATGAACCAATCCGCAAAACTGTCGCGGGTTGGTTTTTCAGTGTTGATCCAATCCGGTCGCAGCCTTTCGACCATACGCTCTGTGGTTTCGATAGCCTCGGATTGACGCCCGAGGTGCCAAAGGGCAGAGGCTTCCCAGCCCAAAAGATTGGAGATTGCACCATCCGCGAGTCTTGATGCGCGCACGGCCTCTTCGTAGCGCCCATCGAGAAAGTTAATACCAACCAAATAACCGTTGAGAAAATCCGGTAGAGTGTGTTGCAGTTCGTTTGCGGCCTCGATCAACTCAAATGCGCGTTCTGTTCGACCACAGAAAGCTAGGCCCTGTGCGCTGGATACCAAAGTAAATGGATTTATCACATTGAGGTCGAGGGCCTGTCTGAAATGAAACTCCGCATGGTCGAATTCACCGCTCATCAAATGCGTCCAGGCCATAACACGCTGAGCACGGGTTTCAAGCGGATCGATTTCAAGCGCTATCCGCGCGTGGTACAGGGCTTTTTGTCGAAATTTAACTGTTCGATGCAGCCCTGGAAAGAAGATGTGGCGGGAATTGTAATTTGCGGCCAGTTCGGCGTGGGCCGGTGCAAACATGGGCTCGTCTTCGATTATAGCTTCGAGTAGTTTAGGAATTTCCAATCCGGCCTCCGGGCTCCAGACAGAGTTCAGTTTTTGGCAATGCAGCCATCGATCAAAGGCAGTTTGAGACTGGGGGGCTAAGTCGCTGCGACGCATCAGCCTGTCGGTGCTTATGTTGCTGTTGATGGCGGTTGCGAGACGCCGCGCTATGATGGCGTGTTTGGAGGTCCAGGATTCACGGGCGATTTCGTGCTGTTCACTCCATAGATATTGGCCGGTGCTTTCACGTTTCAACACGATAGTCAAAATCGGTTTGTCGCCACCAGCGAGGCTTTCAACCCCTTGTAAAACATAGTGATCAGCGGGGGTGTAATTGTCAGAGTCCTCTATGACATCCCACTCGCGGAATCGAATCAATATTGCCAGAAGGTCCTGGAAGAAGGCGCTGGAGATGTCGGAAATCGGACGATCTGAACCGGTGTGAAACCGGGACATGCGAATAGTGGGGCGGTCTCGAACAGTTACAGAGGTTGGATTTTTCGTCTGTAGCGATCCAAGTGAGACGATCTTTCTACCAAGCTTGATGTCAGAAATTAGGTCGATTGTCTCCGGCATCGGCTCAACATCATATTCTTCGCCCAGAACTCGGTAAAGCGTATCGTAGGTTCGAATGGCAGGAGCGGTTTCGCCTGTCGCCACGTAGTGGAGCATCAATGCGCGACATGCGGCCTCGTTTGTTGGGTCAAGGATCAAAAGGGCCTTGCAAGCATCTCGCACCAGCTCGGTTGCCACGTCGTTTGTAAGTTGTATCGCAAGAAGATCTTCAAGCTCGCTTTGGAGTCTGTTTCGCTGGACGGCAATCCAAGAGTCCAAGTCGGCGGTGATGCCATAAAGGTCGGCAAGAAAGCTCTCTACGACGCTCTGGGTACTCATCAGTTGCTCGGGGATTATGTTGTTTCGAACCGCCGTGAGAATGAGTTCATGGTCAATCGCGATATCCTCTTGCGCAAGTTGCAAGTGGTTCCCGCGTTCGCTGATCACGTTTGCAGCTTGACTGGCCAGATCCAGCCGTAGCCGACGAAGTGTTTGGCGCAGCGACGCCCGTGCCCGATGAGGCTCGGATTCCGGCCACAACAAAGCACAAAGGGATTGTCGCGAAATCTCACGATGATCGCTTAGGGCGATCAGGGCAAGTATAGAACGGGCCTTTTGGTTGGCGATCGTCAAGTGTACTTCATTAACTTGCAACGAAACGCGCCCAACAAGCGATAAAAGCTGGTTTGGCATTCCCCCTTGGGTCCTATTTGGTCTCTATACGACTTAATCCAATAGTTGCAGGACAGTGTGCCGGAAATCTAACCAAAAAACAAGCTGTTGCCGTTTCTGTCGGGACAACGAAGTCGCGGGTTTGGAATTGAGGCTCGCGACATTTGAGGATTTATCGGAAGGGGGGTCGAGTCCGGCTGAGTGCAGAATAGGGCGTTAAGGGGTTCTCCGCATGTTGGACACGGATCATTCTCAACACGTTGTTCGAAATGGCAAGAAGCGGGCTTTTCGTCCATTCGTCGAAACTGTAGCGTCTGTGGTATCAGGCGGTGGAGCGGATTGATGCGTAGAATTGGTGCTTTGATTTTCCCAGGGTTTGAGTTGCTAGATGTATTTGGCCCTATGGAAATGTTTGGGCTTCTTAGCGATGAATTCAGCCTCAGTCTTGTCGCCGAGACGACTGGCCCGGTTGAAAGCAATCAAAGGCTATCGGCACATGCTGATTGTGCCATCGACGACGGTGCCGACTACGATCTACTTTTCGTGCCCGGTGGAGCGGGTACAAGACACGAGGTCAATAACGCGAGAATTCTGGATTGGATTGCCGAAGTCTCTACAAACGCAGAGTATACCCTAAGTGTTTGCACTGGGAGTGCCTTGCTGGCTAAGGCGGGCGTTCTGGACAATCGCCGAGCGACCACGAACAAATCCGCATTCGCATGGGTCGCAGATCAAGGGCCCAAAGTTGACTGGCTTCGGCAGGCCAGATGGGTCGAAGACGGGCCGTTCATCACATCATCTGGTGTCTCCGCTGGCATGGATATGACGCTTGGGGCAATAGCTGTAATGCACGGGAAGGCAACCGCTGATCAAGTTGCCAAATGGTGTGAATACACCTGGCATGAAGACAAAAACTGGGATCCCTTCGCTAAGATTCATGGGCTTGTTTAGCTTCGCCAAAATGGGCTTTCCTTCCCCTTTCTCCGCAGGGTGCATCAATATCTGGTGTTGTCGGCGCTTGAGAATTCACAGGTTTCCCGCTTTCATCTTCCGCCATCTACATTCGCCTGTGAGAATGATATGGGCCCAGCCAAGAGGCGAGATGTGCGCGAGGAGGTATGCTGGGGTATCCAACCCGGCCCTTTTCCGCTGCGCGACAGCGACACCAAGCTGTTTCGTATTCCAATAAATTATGATGGCGGTGAGCAAGTTCAGCCCTGCAATCCTGAAGTGTTGGCCCTCCGCGGTGCGGTCGCGGATTTCCCCCTGGCGACCGATCCGTAGGGCACTTTTCAGAGCATGGTGCGCTTCACCTTTATTGAGGCCAATATTGGCACGGCGCTGCATGTCCGTGTCGAGCGCCCATTCGATGATGAAGAGTGTCCGTTCAACTCGCCCGATTTCGCGCAGGGCAATGGCCAGATCATGTTGTCTCGGCCGCGCCGCCAGTTTCTTCAGGAGCTGACTGGGCTGCATCCTGCCTGAAAGCATCGTTGCGATGCAGCGCAGCACATCCGGCCAATTGGCGATAATCGTATTTTCCCGGATTTTGTCACCCACCAAGCTCTTCAGTTCAGTCGGGACACTGCGGCGATCAAAGACATGCAGCCGTTTGGACGGCAAATCCCTGATCGACAGCAAGCTGCGCGGCTGTGATCTAGTGAAGATGAAAATCGTCGACATTATGGCATCTGGCGAGATCAAAGAACGGGCTTCCGTGCTGCAAAGCAAAACGCAAAAACCGGTGCGCTTTGAAATATCCGAAGGCACCAGAGCCTCGGTCGAGAAGTGGATGGAGGATGAACTCATGGTCGGCTCTGAGTACCTTTGGCCGGGCCGCTTCCACGAGCGTCTTCACATCTCGACACGCCAGTATGCGCGGATCGTCCGAGATTGGGTAACATCGATCGGTCTAGAGGCGAGCGCATATGGTACGCATTCGATGAGGCGAACAAAGGTGACCCAAATCTACAAGAAGACTGGCTATTTGCGGGCGGTTCACCTTCTGCTTGGGCACACCAAGTTGGACAGCACAGTCCGATACCTGGGCGTCGAGCTTGAGGACGCGCTAGCAATCGCCGAGGCCATTGAAATCTAGCAACCTTGGGTCGCCTTCAAGGGCGGCCCAGAGCCGACCTTGAGTACGCCGTTTGATTTCTGCGTTCGCAGCCCACTATTCGGACATTCGCCGCAGGTGCAACATTTTGAGGCTGTTGAACTCACGCATCGCGTAACAAAGTAGTGAACTCACTACATTTGCCTCGACGACAAAAAACCGCACATACCGATCGCGACAATCAAACGGGAAGGCATGGAACCGGCGTTCGCGGGATGGTGAACAAATGCCTGCGTATGGTTCCCATCGTCACAAGACTTCGTCTACAAGCAACCTTTGCGTGTTGCGATTAAGTTAACGCAAAGGCATTTCCCAGCAATACGCCCTTTTTTTGGGCAAAGATTGACCGCAATGGTTGGCCAGCGCGCTCAATCCTTTACATTACGATACACATTTACCGTAGCTCGACTCATGCAGGTTAAACTCGCAATAATTGTCGTGGAATCCGATCGCGACCGAGCGCTTCTGATCGTGGATAGCCTGCGTGAGACCGGTGATTGCGATCTCCATGTCATATCCGATCCGACTGGCCTTGCGCGGCAAATAAAAATGCGCGATCCGGATATTGTGCTGATCGATGTCGCCAATCCATCCCGCGACATGCTGGAGGAGCTTGCTCTTGCATCGGGTCCGCGGGATCGGCCAGTTGCGATGTTTGTAGACCGCTCGGAAGTGGGGCTTTCCACTGCCGCGGTTGAGGCCGGGTTGTCGGCCTATGTGGTGGACGGGCTTCAGCCTCAGCGTATCAAACCGGTGCTGGAAGCTGCAATCGCACGGTTTCGCATGTTCCAACGGATGCGAAAGGAACTGGCGGAAACTAAACGCGCGCTGGAAGAGCGCAAGGTCATCGATCGCGCCAAAGGGCTGATCATGAAGGCCCGTAGTGTCAGCGAGGATGAGGCTTATGCCATTCTACGCAAGGCGGCGATGGATCAGGGCAAACGCGTGGCCGATGTGGCCGAGGCGCTGATTACAGCTGTGGGGTTATTGTCATGAGGGTGACGTCGCTGAATGTGGGCTTCATGCCGCTGGTGGATGCCGCCCCCTTGATCATGGCGCAGGAGTTGGGGTTTGCTGGTGAAGAGGGGCTGTCTCTGGATCTTGAACGTGCTCCCTCTTGGTCGACCCTGCGCGACATGCTGAGTTTTGGGCAGCTGGATGCGGCCCACATGCTTTCTCCAGTGCCGGTGGCCGCGGCGCTGAGGCTGGGCGGCAATGGCGTGGCGCTTGCGGCAGTTTCGGTATTGTCGGTGAACGGCAACGTAGTCGGTGTCAACCAGGAACTGACCGAGCGTCTGAAGAGCGCGGGGCACGACTTTGCCTTTAGCGACGCCCGGGCCGCCGGACAGGCGCTGATCACAGCAATGGACGGGGAGTTGCGCCTTGGCGTGCCTTTCCCGTTTTCAATGCATGCCGAACTGGTGCTCTACTGGCTTTCGGCGCTGGGGCTGACCGCCCCGGACAAGGTCAAGATCCGTACGGTGCCACCACCGCTGATGGCTGATGCGCTGAAGAACGGTGAGATCGACTCTTTCTGCGTCGGAGAACCCTGGGGGTCACGAGCAGTTGAGTTGGGGGTTGGCAGCTTGCTGTTGCCCGGTAAGGCGATCTGGGCCTTCGCCCCGGAAAAGGTACTGGCTACTCGCCAGAATTGGGCCAACGACCACGAAGACCTGTGTCACCGGCTGATCCGTGCGGTCTGGCGCGCGTCGCGTTGGCTGGCGGATCCGGTATCACGGACGCTGACGGCCGAGGTATTGGCCCGTCCGCATTATCTGGATGTTCCTGCGGAGCTGATCGACCGCGCACTGACCGGGCAGATGGTGATTGGCGGGACCGGCGAAATCCGTGAAGCGCCCAGGTTCGTTGAATTTCATGCCGGCGCAGCCAATTTCCCGTGGCGCAGCCAGGCCGAATGGATCGGCCGGCAGTTGGCCAGTCGCAATGGGTTCGACCTCGATGTTGCGGGCCAAATTGCAAGCACAGTGTTTCGCAGCGATCTCTACCGGGCCGCGCTTGGTCCGACAGCAGCGGATTTGCCCGGTGCCTCATCGAAGGTTGAAGGCAGCCTGAGCCATGATTCCGCGGTGGCCTCTGCCAGGGGGCAACTGATTCTGCCGCCTGATGCGTTCTTCGATGGGCTCATTTTTGAACCAATTGCACATTAATGCCCAATTTTTGTGCGAACACGTCCAATAGCTCGCTGCAATGCGGCAATGATAATGCTGCGCCCGCAAATAAAGTGGCGGCGGGCCAAACTGATCTGTAGGTTTCAACTACTGGCAGGCAACGGAGCCTGCCCCCGAGACACTCCCTAAGACAGGGATTTTCTGAGCAAAGCCGCTCGACCTCTTCGCCGTTTTTACCGGCGAGGTGCGTCAGCGGCTTTTGTTGTTTTCCGCGCCCCTGAGGGCTCCGGATCGAAAGGGAAAGACCATGAAAACACTCCTCCTCAGCCTCGTGGCTTCGACGGCGTTGACCGCCCCGACCTTCGCCGAAATGCTGGATCTGGAAAAGGATGAACTGACCTTCGGGTTCATCAAACTGACCGACATGGCGCCGCTGGCAATTGCCTATGAAAAGGGGTTTTTCGATGACGAGGGCCTGTTCGTCACGCTTGAAGCCCAGGCCAACTGGAAAGTGCTGCTGGATGGCGTGATCGACGGCACGCTGGATGGGGCGCATATGCTGGCCGGGCAGCCGTTGGCCGCGACCATCGGTTACGGCACCGAAGCGCATATCGTCACGCCTTTCTCTATGGACTTGAACGGCAACGGCATTACCGTTTCGAACGAAGTTTGGGAGATGATGAAGCCTAACCTGCCCGTCGATGCGGAAGGTAAGATCTTACACCCGATTTCCGCGGAATATCTCAAGCCCGTAATCGAGGATTTCAACGCCAATGGCAAACCCTTCAACATGGGTATGGTATTTCCGGTTTCGACCCACAATTACGAGCTTCGCTACTGGCTTTCTGCCGGTGGAATCAACCCCGGATATTACAGCCCAGACAATGTGACCGGTCAGATCGGGGCCGAGGCGCTGTTGTCGGTGACCCCACCGCCACAGATGCCCGCCACGCTCGAAGCTGGCACAATCTCGGGCTATTGCGTGGGCGAGCCGTGGAACCAGCAGGCAGTGTTCAAGGGCATTGGCGTGCCGGTGATCACCGATTACGAGCTTTGGAAGAACAACCCCGAGAAGGTTTTCGGCATCACAGCCGAATTCGCCGAGCAGTATCCCAACACTACACTGGCCGTGACCAAGGCGCTGATCCGTGCCGCGCAGTGGCTGGATGAAAACGAAAACGCCAACCGTCCTGAGGCGGTCGAAATCCTCAGTCGCCCCGACTATGTCGGTGCCGATTACGAGGTAATCGCCAATTCGATGACCGGCACTTTCGAATACGAAAAGGGCGACAAGCGCGACGTACCCGATTTCAACGTCTTCTTCCGCTACAACGCGACCTATCCTTACTATTCGGACGCCGTCTGGTATCTGACTCAGATGCGCCGCTGGGGGCAGATCGCCGAGGCCAAGCCGGACAGCTGGTATGACGAGGTCGCCAAGTCGGTCTACAAACCAGAGATCTATCTGGAAGCCGCCAGGCTACTGGTCGAAGAGGGCCTTGTGAGCGATGCCGATTTCCCTTGGGACAGCGACGGTTACAAGGCACCGACTCCGGCCGAGGATGTCATCGACGGCATCACCTATGACGGCAAGGCGCCTAACGCATATCTCGAGAGCCTGCCAATTGGCCTAAAGGGCACGCAGACTGTCACCGGAAACGGTGTGCAAGGCTGACCCTTCCCAACCCAAAGACACGACAGCGGGCGGTACAAATCCTCCGAGCAGCATTTGCCGCCTTCGTTTCAACCGCCAAGGAAAATGATCATGACTGCCATCGACCCAAGCAGCCTGAGTCCGGAAGCCGATCGTGAAGCGCGCCGCGCCCGGCTTTTCACCCGGATCAACAAGGCCGATTCCTGGTTCCAGGTTCTGGGCCTGGCCTGGATCACCCCGATACTCCGGGCCGCCACCGGCGACAACCCAAGAGCGCAAGTCGGGGAAATCTGGCGCCTACTGGTGGTGCCGCTGCTGGCGATCACCGTGTTCCTGGTTTTGTGGGGAACCTTGGCGCCCAAGGTGCAAACCTCACTTGGCGCCATCCCCGGCCCGGTGCAGGTCTGGCAGGAAGCGGTCAACCTGCATAAGGACGCCCGCGCCAAGGTTGCCAAGGAAGCTGCACATTACGAGCGGGTCGAAGAGCGCAACGAACGACTGATTGCGCAGGGTAAGTCCGACAAGGTCAAGGACATCCCCTTTACCGGTGCCCCGGCCTACTACGACCAGATCTGGACCTCGATCAAAACAGTCTTTTTTGGCTTTCTTCTGGCCTCGCTTGTGGCGATCCCGCTGGGGATCATGGCGGGCCTGTCACCAGTCGCCAATGCCGCGATCAATCCACTGGTACAGATCTTCAAGCCAGTGTCGCCTCTGGCCTGGTTGCCTATAGTGACCATGGTCGTTTCGGCGATCTACACCACAAGTGACGGTTTGTTCGCGAAATCCTTCCTGGTATCGGCAATCACAGTGACGCTCTGCTCGCTCTGGCCGACGCTGATCAACACCTCTTTGGGAGTGGCCTCGATCGACAAGGATCTCGTGAGCGTCTCCAGGGTTCTGAAAATGTCCACCTACAACAAGATAACCAAGCTGGTGCTGCCGTCGGCGCTGCCGCTGATCTTCACCGGCCTGCGCCTCAGCCTGGGTGTCGGTTGGATGGTGCTGATCGCTGCCGAGATGCTGGCACAGAACCCGGGTTTGGGCAAATTCGTCTGGGATGAGTTTCAGAACGGCTCCTCGCAATCTCTGGCCAAGATCATTGTCGCGGTACTGACTATCGGGCTGATCGGCTTCCTGCTCGATCGCGTGATGTACGCACTGCAGTTGCTCTTTACATTCTCGAACAATCGGTGAGCGCCATGAGCATTTTAACGTTCGATAATGTCAGCAAAGGCTTCGGCGAGGGCACGGCCCGCACCGAGGTGCTGCAAAACATCTCGCTCGATGTCGCCGATGGAGAGTTCCTGGCAATCCTCGGATTTTCCGGAACCGGGAAGTCAACGCTGATGAACCTGATTGCGGGGCTGGAGATGCCTGACAGCGGGTCTGTCAGTTTTAAGGAAATGCCAATCACCGGTCCGGGGCCCGAGAGGGGGCTGGTATTCCAATCCTATTCGCTGATGCCCTGGCTGAAGGTGTTGGGCAACGTGATGCTGGCCATCGACTCGGTTTCCCCCAAGCTTTCCAAGGCAGAAAAGGAAAACAAGGCCGCTCACTACATCAATATGGTCGGACTTGGCCACGCCACTTCACGCCGCCCGGCGGAACTGTCGGGTGGGATGCGACAACGGGTGTCGGTGGCGCGCGCTCTGGCGATGGATCCCGAAATGTTGCTGCTGGACGAGCCGCTTTCGGCGCTTGACGCGCTGACCCGGGCAAACCTCGCGGATGAAATCCTGGATATCTGGGAGAAGGACAAGAAAACCTGCATCCTGATCACCAATGATGTGGACGAGGCGATCCTTCTGGCCGACCGGATCGTGCCGCTGAATCCCGACGGCACCTTGGGCACACCAGTCACCGTCGCCATTCCCCGCCCGCGCGACCGGTCGGCGATGAATCACGATGCAACCTTCAAGGCGTTGCGGGCCGAAGTCACGTCTTACCTGATGGACGTCGGGATCAAGGGCAAAGTCGAAGGCTCGCGCATCCTGCCGGACGTAACCCCTATCCACGGTGTGCCGAAGGCAGTGCAGAAGGCTCAGGAAGGTCTGATCGACGAGCGGTTTCTCGATTTCTCGCAACTACACAAGATCTATCCAACCCCCGAGGGTCCGCTGACCGTGGTCGAGGATTTCAACCTCAAGATCAATCGCGGTGAATTCATTTCACTGATCGGCCATTCGGGCTGCGGCAAGTCCACGGTGCTGACCATGGCCGCCGGCCTGAACCCGATCTCCAAGGGCGCGATCAAGCTTGACGGTCGACATGTCGAAGGCGCCGATCCCGAGCGCGCTGTTGTGTTCCAGTCGCCCAACCTGTTCCCCTGGCTCACCG
Organism: Ruegeria sp. O4; assembly: GCF_056535125.1. Classification (NCBI taxonomy): domain Bacteria; kingdom Pseudomonadati; phylum Pseudomonadota; class Alphaproteobacteria; order Rhodobacterales; family Roseobacteraceae; genus Ruegeria; species Ruegeria sp. O4. Next base: position 30,867 of record NZ_JBQERO010000028.1, read on the forward strand.
CCAAGGAAAATGTGGCAATCGGGGTCGACAAGGTCTATCCGCGCGCTTCGGTCGCGGAGCGTCAGAATGTTGTGGAATACTACCTCGAACGTGTTGGTTTAGCAGAAGCGATGGACCGGCCCGCCCATGCCATGTCTAACGGGATGCGCCAGCGTGTAGGCATCGCCCGCGCCTTTGCATTGTCACCAAAGCTCCTGCTTCTCGATGAACCCTTCGGCATGCTCGACAGCCTGACCCGCTGGGAGCTGCAGGAGGTACTGATGGAGGTTTGGTCGCGCACCAAGGTGACCGCAATTTGTGTAACCCACGATGTGGACGAGGCGATCCTTCTGGCCGACCGCGTGGTGATGATGACCAACGGTCCACGAGCCACCATCGGAAAGATCACCAATGTCGATCTGCCGCGCCCGCGTACCCGCAAGGCGTTGCTGGAACACCCCGATTATTACGCTTACCGGCAGGAAGTGCTCGATTTCCTCGAGGAATACGAACACGGGGCAAAACCCAAGCCCCAGGCCGAACAGTCGACCCAAAAGGCCGCCAAGGCCATTGCTGCGGAGTAATGACAATGAAACAGAAACTTGTGGTCATCGGTGCCGGTATGGCCTCGGGCCGGGTGCTGGAGCACCTGACCGACGCCGCCCCCGATGCCTATGACATCACCCTTTTCAACGCTGAGCCGCGCGGCAATTACAACCGCATCATGCTGTCGCCGGTGCTGTCGGGGGAAAAGTTATATGAAGAGATCGTCACCCATGATGACAATTGGTATGCGGATCGCAGCATAAACTGCCGTTTCGGTGAGCACGTGGTAGGTATCGATCCCGAGATGAAGGTGGTCGAGGGGCAGAACGGCCATGTACCCTATGACAAGCTGGTTATCGCCACCGGCTCCGCGCCGTTTATCATTCCGGTGCCGGGGCATGATATGCCCAATGTTATCAGCTATCGCGATCTCGATGACACCAACGCGATGATCGACGCCTCTGCCAAGGGCGGCAAAGCGGTGGTCATTGGCGGTGGGCTTCTGGGGCTGGAGGCGGCGGCTGGCCTGACGGAACGCGGCATGGATGTGACGGTGCTGCATCTGATGGGCCACCTGATGGAACGGCAACTCGACGAATCCGCTGGGTTCCTATTACGCAAGGATCTCGAAGCGCGCGGTATCACGGTGATGACCCAAGCCTCGACCAAGGCGATCCTTGGCGAGGAACGGGCCGAAGCAGTGCTGCTTGAAAGCGGAGAGGTTCTGGACGCCGAACTGGTGGTCATGGCCGTTGGCATCCGGCCCGAGACACGGCTTGCCACCGATGCGGGACTGGACGTTGCCCGCGGTATCGAAGTGAACGCACAAATGCAGACCAGCGACCCGGATATCCTGGCGGTTGGCGAATGCGTGGAATTCGACGGCCATCTCTTCGGGCTGGTCGCGCCGCTCTATGATCAGGCAAAGGTGGTCGCGCAGACCCTGCTGGAGGAGCCGGAGGTCTTTGTGGTCAAGGAGTTGGCGACCAAGCTGAAGGTAACAGGCTGTGATCTGTTCTCGGCGGGGGATTTTGCCGAGGGCGAAGGGCGCGAAGACATCGTGTTCCGCGACCCGGCGCGCGGGGTCTACAAGCGACTGGTGCTGGAAGACGACAGGCTGATTGGTGCAGTGATGTATGGCGACACGACCGACGGCAATTGGTTCTTCGGGCTGATCAAGGACGGCACCGATGTCGAAGAGATGCGCGACACGCTGATCTTCGGCCCCGCTTACCAGGGAGGCGCTTCTGCGGACCCTCTCTCAGCCGTTGCAGCCTTGCCGCCTGAAGCGGAGATTTGTGGCTGCAACGGCGTTTGCAAAGGAACCATTGTCGAGGCGATCAGCGGTGGCGCGACCGATCTGGCGGCAATCCGTGCCGAAACCAAGGCCAGCGCCTCCTGCGGGACGTGCACAGGGCTGGTGGAACAGTTGCTTCAGGTCACGCTGGGCGACGAATTCCAGATGCCCGCCGCGCAGCCGATCTGCGGATGCACTGATCTCAGCCACGAGGACGTGCGCCGCTTGATCAAGTCGAAGGAGCTGAAATCGCAGCCTTCTGTGTGGCAGGAACTGGGCTGGACCACGCCCAATGGCTGTCATGTCTGCCGCCCGGCGGTCAATTTCTATCTGTTGGCCGACTGGCCGCTCGAATATCAGGACGACCCGCAAAGCCGCTTCGTCAACGAACGTAAGCACGCCAATATCCAGAAGGACGGCACATTCAGTGTCGTGCCACGGATGTGGGGCGGGATTACCAACGCGACCGAGCTGCGCGCCATCGCCGATGCTGCTGACAAATACGCTGTGCCTACGGTCAAGGTCACCGGTGGTCAGCGGATCGATCTGCTGGGTGTTCGGGGGGAAGATCTGCCCCATATCTGGGCCGATCTGAACCGTGCCGGGTTGGTGTCGGGCCATGCATATTCCAAGGGATTGAGAACGGTAAAGACCTGCGTCGGTACGGATCATTGCCGGTTCGGAACCCAGGATTCGACCGGCCTGGGGATCAAGCTGGAACGCGCACTCTGGGGTAGCTGGACGCCGCACAAGGTCAAGCTCGCAGTCTCGGGCTGCCCGCGCAACTGCGCCGAGGCGACCTGCAAGGATGTGGGCGTGATCTGCGTCGACAGCGGCTATCAGGTGGGTGTCGCGGGCGCGGCCGGCATGGATGTGAAAGAGACCGAACGTCTGGCCGATGTCGCGACTGAGGAGGAAGCGATCGAGATGACTATCGCCTTCGTCCAACTTTATCGCGAAAACGCGAAGTACCTCGATCGCGCGTATAAGTGGGTCGCCAAGGTGGGGCTCGACTGGGTGCGCGAACGCGTCGTCGACAACCCCGAAGAACGCAAGGCGTTGGTCGAGCGTTTCGAACTGTCGCAATCCATTTATCGCAAGGACCCCTGGGCCGAAGAAGCCGAAAAGGCGCAAACCTATGCGCCCCTTGCCGATCTTACCTTGGAGGCAGCAGAATGAACTGGATCGACATCGCGTCAATCGACGACATCCCCCTGCGGGGCGCCCGCGTCGTCAAGACCCCGGTTGGCTGCATCGCGCTTTTCCGCACAGACGTGGCAGAGATCTATGCCGCGTCGGACAGCTGCCCCCACAAGAGCGGGCCGCTGAGCGAAGGCATTATCCACGGCCAGAGTGTGACTTGCCCGCTGCACAACTGGGTGTTCGATCTGAACACAGGCGAGGCGCAGGGGGCTGATGAAGGCCGGATCGAGACCTATCCGGTGCAGATAGAGGCTGGCCGAGTGCTACTGGACGGTACGCTCTTCGGAAAAAGGAGTGCCGCCTGATGGACGGAAGTGCGCTTCCCGAGATCCGCTCGACCTGGACCTGTCCCGTTTTTGTGCCGCCCCAAGTGCTCGTTTAAGCCACTTTCCTTTCGAATGCGACAGGGCTTTTCCAGCCCAATGCTGAG
>NZ_JBQERO010000029.1:0-33062 GCF_056535125.1 Ruegeria sp. O4
CGGCAAAACGCTCCGGCCACCCGTCCCATAATCGCCCTCAGCGAAGGCAACGACCCCCGCATCACAAAAGGGGCCATCAACGCGCAGAGGGGGGTCGTGCTGTTTTGAAACACACGCTCAGCAGGAGGGTATGATGTCATGACATCTCAGGTTCTCAATCTCTTCGGTGCGCCCGCAACACGCAGCGAACGGCGTCTGGCCGATCTTCCGGGCCGCGTTGTCGAAGGCGATCCGCATCACCAGATCGGGATGCATTTTACCAGTCCGGATGGCAAGTTGTCGGCGGGCACATGGACCTCGACGCCCGGAAAATGGCATGCGTTCACGGATAAGGACGAATATTGCTATATTGTCAAAGGCCATTGCGCTTTGATCCACGAAGACGGCACCCGACAGGATTTTCGCGACGGGGCAAGTTTTCTGATCCCGAACGGGTTTCGCGGCTATTGGGAAGTCATTGAGGAAACGACGAAGCACTTTGTGATCCGGGATTGCACGTAAGACCCGCAAGGTGCTCCGAAGTGCAGATGCCGTTACGAGGGGTAGTTGTTCTTGCCATAAAGGCGCCGCATGATCATGGGCGTCAGGTACATCGGGATCTGATACGCGCCGATGAAGGCCATGATCGGGGCGGTGACTTCGGGTGGCAGGGCGACAAAGAATATGGCGATGTTCCGGTTTCCCGCGATGATCGATATCGCGGTCGATTTGTCTGCGGGCAGCCGGTTTCGGCACAGGTGAAATGCAACGGCTTGTGCCCCGAAATTGGCCAGACAGGCGAGCGCGATCCAGAAGGTTGCAATGGCTGGGTTGTTCAGGGCCGTGGCGCTGACCGAAGGCATCAGCCCGATGACAAAGACGGCCAAGGTAAGTGTCGCCAATCCCTCCAAATTCAGCAGCATCGCGGGTGAGGGTGCGCGCAGAACTGTGCGCCGGGTGACGATGGCAGCCCCGGTTGCAAGTACGATGGTTAGCAGCAATTGCAACCCGGCCAGCAATACAGATTTAATATCCCCCAGTTCGGGCATGAGCAGAAATACGGGCAATGCGGTCAGCGGCAACAGCGCCGTACCCACAACCATCAGCCGCATCGCGTGTTCAGGCGGATGGCCCATCATCAGGCACATATTGGGACTGCCTGAAATGGACGGGGCCGCCGCCATGATCAGCAGGGACAAAAGGACAGGCGTTCCAGTCCACCCCCCCGCAAACCCGATGGCCAGCACGATCAGCGGCATCACGAATTGAAACCCGATGACTGTGAATGCAACCTTCTGCAGATCACTCAGCGACCCGAGAATGGTTTCCGGGTTCATCCTGAGGACTGTGACGAACAGCAACAAAACGACCAGAGGCGGCAGCAGGTTTCGCATCGGCTCGGCCAGAGACGGCAGCAGAAGCCCAGCCGCCAGCCCGGCGATCAGAACATGAGGGCCATGGCGCGCCGCCAGATGAAGCGGGTTCAAGGCCGGTCTACCCGCCCGGGCTTTGGCGCAGATTTTCCGGCAGCCATGTCGCCAGATCCGGGAACCAGATGAGGATGAAAACCATTAATACCATGATCAGGAACATCGGGATCGCGGCGCGTGCGATATAGCTCATCTCGTGGTTTGTCATGCCCTGCATCACGAACAGGTTGAACCCGATTGGCGGTGTGATTTGCGCCATCTCGACAACAACCACGATGAAGATGCCGAACCAGATCAGGTCGATCCCGGCGTCACGGATCATCGGTTCAACCACGGCCATGGTCAGCACGACCGAAGAAATCCCGTCCAGAAAGCATCCCAGAATGATGTAGAATACCAGCAAGACCATCAGCAGCTCGAACCGTGTCAGATCCCATCCTGCGATCAGGTCGGCCAGTCCGCGTGGGAGGCCGGTAAACCCCATCGACAGCGACAAAAAGGCTGCCCCCGCAAGGATCAGGGCGATCATCGCACTGGTGCGCGTGGCCCCCATCAGGCTTTCGGTAAAGGTCTTCCAGGTCAGCGACCCCTGACCGGCGGCCAGCAAAAGCCCCCCGATCACGCCGAAAGCGGCGGCTTCGGTCGCGGTGGCATAGCCTAGATACATCGACCCGATGACAACGGTGATCAGCAGGATCACAGGCAGCAGAAAGCGTGAGTTTTTGACTTTCTCGGAAAAGCTCAGTTTGCTTTCGTCATTCGGGTTCCAGTCCTTTCCCAGCTTGGAATACAGCGCGACATAGCCCATGAACATCGCCGCAAGAACAAGGCCGGGGAGGATACCGGCGAAGAACAGCTTGGTGATCGATTCATTGATCGTCACCCCGTACACGATCAGGGTCAGCGAGGGCGGGATCATCAGCCCCAATGTCGCAGCCCCGGTCAATGTGCCGATGATCATCCGCTCGGGGTAATTGCGTTTGCGCAACTCGGGAATCGACATCTTTCCGACGGTCGTCAGGGTTGCCGCAGACGACCCCGAGACAGCTGCAAAGACAGTACATCCAACAATATTCGTATGCACCAGACCACCGGGCAGGGGGGCCATCCAGGGCGACAGCCCCTTGAACATGTCCTCGGATAATCGCGTTCGGTACAGGATCTCGCCCATCCAGATGAACATCGGCAGGGCGGTCAGGGTCCACGAGGACGATGCCGACCAGATGGTCGTGATCATGACGTCGCCCACGGGGCGTGTCGTGAACAGCTCCATCCCGACCCAGGCAACACCCATCAGGGCCAGTCCGACCCACACACCGGTGCCCAACAGGGTAAAAAGCACAAAGAGGAAGAGGATGATAACAGACAGATTTTCCATGCGCTTACTCCCCGTGGCTCTGATCGGCCAGATCGCGGACGATCCGATGTTCACCGCGGAAAAGGACATGGATCAGGTGATCCGTCAGGGCGATGGCAAGGATCACGGCACCGATCAGCATCGCGGATTGAGGGATCCAAAGGGCGGTTCTATCCTGCCCCTGGCTGACATCGTTGAACTTCCAGCTCCAGTAGACAAAGCGATAGGCATACCAACAGAAATACCACATAACAGCCGTGCCAATGGCAAAGCACCAGACTTCAAGAATGCGCCGCACCCCGTCCGGCACTGCGTTCAGCAGGATCGATACACGGATGTGACTGCCCCGGTTCAGCGCGTTGGCAAAAGCCAGAAAAGAGGCGGCAGCCATCGCATAACCGGCATAATCCGGTGCGCCGGGAAACACTTCGCCGGTCCAGCGGGCCAGCATCTGCACTACGATCAGCAGCAATATGGCAATCAGGCTGAGTGCCGCCAGAACCCCTGCCGCCAGATAAATGAAATCCAATACGGACCGAAGCCCTCGCAAAACCGCCATGCCGTCCCCGCTGTGTTCTGATTGGATGTGAAACGGGCGGCAGGATATGCCACCGCCCGTTCCGAAAGGATTACTGCGACGAATTGAAGGCGTCGACGATGGCCTTGCCTTCGTCCCCAGCGGCCTCCAGCCACTCATTGGTCATGGTCACGCCAATCTCTTTCAATTCCTGCACCATCTGATCCGATGCTGGGCCAACGGTCATGCCGCCATCCCGCAGGCCTTGCAACGTAAAGCCGGTGTATTCCTTGGCGCGCCAGTTCCCGGCATATTCCGCCAGTTCCGCACAGCCTTTGATGACGTTCTTGTTGGCATCGGACACACCAGACCAGACGTCGGAATTGACCATCACGTAGTTGCGCGGCAGCCAGGCGTCGACCTCGTAGAAATAGTTCAGGCTTTCCCAAACCTTGCGGTCATATCCGGTTGATCCCGACGATATCATTGAATCCGCGACCCCGGTTGCAAAAGCCTGGCTGATTTCAGCCGCTTCGATGGTGACCGGCAGCATCCCGGTCAACTCGGCCAGCCGCGAAGTGGCGTTGTTGTACGAGCGGAATTTTATGCCTTTCATCTCAGCGACCGAGTTCACCTCGTTTTTGAAATACAGACCCTGCGGCGGCCACGGCACTGCATAAAGCAGGGTCAGGTTTTGTTCCTCCAGCACCCGTTCGATCGAAGGTTTGGCCGCTTCCCAAAGCTTGGCACTGTCGTCGAATGAAGTTGCTAGAAACGGGATTGAATCAAACCCGAACAATGCGTTTTCGTTCTGATGCCCGGACAACAACCGCTCACCGATCGGGGCTTGCCCTGTCTGGATCGCGCGTTTGATGTCGGCGCCCTTGAACAGCGAGCCGGACGGGTGCGTGACGATTTCAATCTCACCACCAGTGCCGGTGGTGACGCATTTAGCAAATTCCGCGCCCGTGGCCGAGTGGAAGTTTGACGCCGAATAGGCCATCGGCATGTCCCATTTCTCGGCCATGGCGGGTGCAGCGGCGGTGGCAGTCAGCGCAGTCGCCGCCAGAAGGTTTGTCAGTTTCTTCATCATTCTTCTCCCTGTTGAATTTGGAAACACCGGCGTTTTTCACCGGTTTGTTTGTTATTGTGCGTATCGCGACGGCGCGTAGACGCTCATGTCGACATTTGGCGTTCTGCCCGCAATCATCTGCGCCAGAAGGCGCCCGGTTTTTGGCCCGCCTGTCAGGCCGATATGGTGATGCCCAAAGCCCATATAGGCCCCTTTGATACCGGGCACATCGCCAATGACCGGGATCGAGTCAGCCGGGGCGGGCCTGTGCCCCATCCATTCCACTTCCTCCTTCCATGTCACGCTCGGGAACGCCACCCGGGCATTTTTGCGCATCAACTCGAATGGTGCGCGCGAGGGCGGCGCATCCAGCCCTCCGAACTCGACAATGCCCGCCAGGCGAATGCGCCCATCCATCGGTGTCGCAACGAACTTGCCCGAAACAACCATAACCGGGCTGCGCGGCATCGCGGAAGGCTCTACCAATTCAAGATGATAACCACGTTCGCTTTCAAGAGGAACAGAAACTCCCAAGCGCTTTGCCAATGGGCCCGACCAGATCCCGGCCGTCACGACGGCTGCGTCACAAGCAATTGTCTCGCCACCGGCCCGAACACCGGTGACATGTCCGTTTTCCCGAACCACATCTTCGACATTTGCGCGTATGAAGCGACCGCCGTTCGCCTCAACATGCGCGGCAAGGTCTTTCACGTACCGGCCGGGGTCGGTGATGTGGCCATGATCCGAAAGCCGGGCGGCAAATCCGATGCCCTGACTGTAAACCGGGTCATATTCATGGAAGGCGTGACCTTCCAATTCGTCCCACTGAAACCCGTTCCTGCGCCGGATATCCCAACCAAAGGCATCTTCCTCAAAATGTGCGCGATCCCTGTAAAGAAACAGGTAATCTGAAGGAACCAGCCACTTTTCCGCCCCCGTTCCGGCCGCCAGCGCCTTGTGATCATTCAGACTGTCGCCAACGATGGATGTCAGTGCTGCGGCGATCCTCTCGACGTCGGCGGCGTTTGCATGTCTGAGGTATTTCCAAAGCCACGGAAGAAGCTTTGGTAAATACCCCCATTTCAGGAACAACGGTTGCGAGGGGCTCATCAGCATCTTCGGTGCTTTTCCCAACAATCCGGGGACTGTTACCGGTACGATCGAACACGAGGCCAATACCCCGCCATTCCCGTGCGAGGTACCTTCGGCAGGGCCTGCCTTGTCGATCAGGATCACATTGTGACCATCCCGCTGCAGCCAAACCGCAGTCGAAACGCCGACAATTCCGGCCCCTATGATGGCTATGGTTTTCTTTTCCGTCATTCTGTCACCGCCTTGGCAACCGCATAATGATTCAGTTTGGTCAGATCGGGTCTTCCGCCAAGTCCGGGGCCTTGAGGCACGCAAACCTGACCGTCCTTGACCTGAAATGGCTGCTCCAGAATGTCCTCTTTCAGGAAATAGGACGCCTGATAAAACTCACAGCCCAGAGAGATTTCCGGTGTCGCGGCAATCATGTGCGTGCCCGCCAAATGGGCCAGGCCAGCCTCGAACATGTCACCTCCATAGGCCGTCAGGCCATGGGCCGCAGCGATGCGCGCAACCGTCTGCCCGCGGGTCGGGCCGCCTGACTTCATGATCTTCACCGAAACCCCGTCGCAGATCCCTTCACGTGCCGCGCGCTCCATGTCTTCGGGGCCAAAGACGCTTTCGTCGGCCAGAAGGGGAACATCCGTCATCTGCCGCAGCTTTGCCATCATGCCAAACTGATGGGCGCGGACAGGTTGTTCAATGAAATCCGGTTTGAACTGAGCGACGTCCCGCACCTGCGATGGCGCATCATCAATGCTGAGCCCTTGATTATAGTCCACGCGGACCGAGAGCTCCGGGTAGTTCTGGGCAAGGTACTCCAGCCGCATGATGTCGAAGGCGTGATCCTTGAACCCGGTCTTGAGTTTGACAATCCGAACACCATCCTCACGCAGGCGTGCCAATAGTTCGATGTCCTGGGCAAAGTCGGGATTTGCGATGGAACAACTCAGCGGAATGCTGTCGCGGAAGCGACCACCCAACAAGGACCAGACCGGAACACCGCTGATCCGGCCTGCCAAATCCAACAGCGCGGTTTCCAGCGCGGCCTTGGCTTCGGTGCAATGTGCCACGGCGTAAGCCGCACGTGCCATGATGGCGGCCCGATCCCCAACGCATGCCCCAAGAACGTGAGGGCGCAGATAACGGTCCAGCGCGGCAAAACTCGCTTCGGGTGTTCCGGTGAATACCGACCAGGGCGACGCCTCGCCATACCCTTGGGTGCCATCCTCGGATGTCAGGCGCAGGATGACGACTTCGCAAACGCCTTCAACCGATCCGATGCCGTGATCCCGGCGGGATGTGACCGGCAGTTCAAGATGCCACAGGTCATAACCGATGATTTTCTGTGCCAGATTGCTCATTTCGCCCCCTGTCGATGGGGAAAGCCTGCCTTGACCGGACTATCATTTCAAATACTATATTTTCGTAAGTTCATCAGAAAAAGTGATGTGATCATCGTTGTCCCTGCGCTTTCGCCAACTTCAGGCTTTTCATGCCATAATGGAAACCGGAACTGTGACCGGCGCGGCCTCGGTTCTTGGGATATCGCAACCCGGCATCAGCAACCTTCTGGCACAGCTTGAACGCGAAGCGCGTCTGCCTCTGTTTGAACGGACAAAAGGCCGATTGCTGCCAACCCCTGAGGCCGAGATGCTATTTCGCGAGGTCGACACGGTCGTGCGCGGGCTGGACCACGTGGCGCAGGCCGTGACCGATTTGCAAAACAAACATCCCGGACAGTTGCAGGTTGCCGCGCCGCACCTGTTGTCCTTTGGTTTCATGCCCCGCGAGATCGCGCGGTTTGCCAAAACGCGCCCCAACCTGTCTGTCAGCTTTCAGTCGCAATATTCATCCAAGATTCAGGAATGGGTCATCTCGGGCCTGTTTGAAATCGGTATTGTCGAGATGCCCATTCTGCATGACACACTGAACTATCAGGAGTTTCAGTTTGAAACGCTCGCGACTTTTCCTGAGGGCAGTCCCTTGGCCGAGCACGACGTTCTGACGCCAGAGATATTGGAAAACGAACCCTTCATCGTAATGGGGCCGGAACATCAGACCCATCGCCGGACCCGCGACATCTTTCAGACATCCGGTCACACATGGCGCACCCAGATACACACCCATCTTTCCGAAAACCTGCTGAGCTTTGTAAAACAGGGTATGGGGGTCGCGATGATCGACCCCTTTACCGTGACCTTTGACGACGAGAGCGGGTATCTGACCCGCCCATTTGCGCCGCCAGTCATGCTGGATCTTGCGATCATCACGGCAAAGGGACGCCCTCTGTCCACGATTGCGCAGGAATTTCTGGCCCAGTTGACCCCGTCAATTGCCGCTTACGCGACCCATTCCGAGACCGGTGCGGCCGCTTCGTGAAGCGGCTGTGAGTGAATGTCGACAAGTGTTGGGCCGTCATGCTCAATCGCCTGTTTCAGCACGCGCGTCAGATCCTCGGGGTCTTTGACGGTCCAGGATTTGACGCCAAAGGCCGCCGCAACAGCGGCGTGGTCTGTCCGGTTGAAATCAACATTGTAATAGCGCTGACCAAATCCCGCTTTCTGGCCAGCCTTGATCCATCCGAAGACTGAGTTCGAGAAGACGATCGAAGTGATTGGCATATTGTGCCGGACCATCGTTTCAAACTCGCCGCAGGTGAACCCGAACGAGCCATCGCCCATGACCGACAGGGTTTTAACCGATGGTCGCCCGACATGTGCCCCCATGGCCGCGCCCAGCGAATACCCCAGCGCCCCATGTGCCCGGTTGGTGATGAAATGGCGCCCCGGTTTCCGCCAGCGGTAATATGCGCTGAAATAGGGGCAGGGGGTGCCGGGGTCAGCGACCACAATCGAGTCGTCATCCAGAATGTCCATCAAGGACGCCATGACAGCCTCGGGCCGGATCGGCGTCTCGCGACTTGCGGCCAGCGGGGCGAACGCGGTCCTCTTGGCCTCCCAAGCGGCGCGGGCTTTGGCTGCTCCGCCTTGGCTGGTCAGGTCCTGCTGGTTTTCCAGTGCCAGCGCCAAAGCCTCCAGCGCCAGACGGGCATCAGCGCAGATAGCCACTTCGGTCTGGTAATTGGCGCCGATCACCATCGGATCGCTGTCGATATGGATGATCGTGGTGCTGCGCCCGGGGCTTCGCCACCGTTCCGTTGTGACCGAACCGGCGCGGCAGCCAATGAACAAAACGACATCGGCCTGATCCACGACGGCGCGGGTTGCCGGGATGCCCCCGTTCGACCCGACAACGCCCAGGGCAAGCGGGTCGGTCTCGGCAATGGACCCCTGACCCGACACGGTCGTGGCCACGGGCATGTCCAGCAGGCCTGCAACCCGGCGCAGCGCATCGGTCGCCCGGGACAAAACCGGCCCGCCACCACAGACCGCAACCGCGGATTTGGCCCCTGCAAGAATGGCAGCCGCTGCTTCGATGGCGTCCGGGTCAGGTGCGGCCCGTTCAGCGGGATAGCTGCGGTGCCTGTCATCCGCCCAGATTTCAGCCTCGTCTACCTGCCCCTTCTGCGTGTCAAACGGCAGCGCCAGATGCGTCGCACCGGGCGTGCCGGTCGTCATCGCCCTGAAGGCGGCCCGAACCATGGCCGGAAGCCGCGCTGCGTCGTCGAGGGATGTGTTCCATTTGGCCAGAGGCCGGAACAGCGCAGGCTGATCCAGTTCGGTCAACGGGTATTTACCGCGGCTGGTCGTCGCCACATCCGACGTGATTGCCAATATCGGAACCGAGCTTTCGTTGGCCTCGACCACTCCGGGCAAGATATAGGTCGCACCACCACCGGACGGGCCCTCGCACACGCCGGGCTTGCCGGTGACGCGGGCATAGCCATCCGCCATATAGGCCGCGTGCCGTTCATCCCGTGTCAGAATGTGCTGAATGCTGTGATCCATCCGGGCAAGGGCATCATAAAAGGGCAAAGTGGTATCGCCGCACAGGCCAAACATATGCGTCACACCATGCGCTTCGAGCATGCGCACCATGGCTTCGGCTCCGGTCAGAAAATTTGTCCCTGTCATGGTTGCGAGTCCCTTGTGTCAAATCTGTACGCAGATCTGTATACAGTTTTGTATATTGATTTCAAGCTCAGCGTGTGGCACCTGTGATTCAAACGAAGAAGGGCTGGGGTAATGGCGGGTCCGCGCGTCGATGATATCTATGATCAGGTCAAGGCGATGGCGGTTTCGTTTCGCCTGCGCCCCGGCGACCGCCTGAACGAAGTGGCGTTGTCCAGAGATCTGGGCGTCAGCCGCACCCCGTTGCGCGAGGCGTTGAACCGTCTGGTTGCCGAACGGCTTTTCGACTTCCGCCCCGGACAAGGCTTTTTCTGCCGCCCGCTGGATGCGCAAAGCGTGTTCGACCTGTTCGAACTGCGCCAGATCATTGAAACAGCGGCGGTGCGCGCGGCCTGTGCCAAAGCATCGGACGAAGACCTGCAATTGCTGCGGGATGAGCTTTACGCAACGGGCATCGACATCACCGGTCTGACTGTTGAAAAAGCAGTCAACCGGGATGAGTCGTTTCATTTGGGTATCGCGAAGCTGTCTGGAAACATGGAACTGTTGCAAACCCTGACGCGGATCAACGACCGTATCCGCTATATCCGTTGGATCTCCATGAGCCTCGACCGCGTGCAACGCTCAAAGGACGAACACAAACGCGTCATGCAGGCTTTGATGGACCGGCACGCGGATGAGGCCGCTCGGATTCTGGGTGCACATATTTCCAAGCGTATGGATCAGGTGCAGGATGCCGTGCGTCACGGGATTTCGAACATCTACATGGAAGGGTCGGACGATATTTCGACCCGTATCATCGAGGAGGTTGAGGGATGATCGCGCAGGGCGGAAAATCCATCTACGGCGCGTCTGTCGGCATTCTGATGCTGGATGCCCGCTTTCCCCGCATTCCCGGCGATATGGGCAACGCGCGGACCTGGCCCTTTCCGGTTCACTACCGCATTGTGCGTGATGCCTCGCCGGATCGGGTGGTCCGGCACAAAGCCGAAGGCATGCTCGACGTGTTCGTCGACGCGGCGCAGGAGCTTGTCAAAGATGGTGTGGACGGGATTACCACCAATTGCGGGTTTCTGTCGCTGTTCCAAAAAGAGCTGGCCCAGGCGGTCCCGGTTCCGGTGGCCACATCGTCCCTGCTGCAGGTTGAAATGGTCAACCGCATCCTGCCGGCGGGAAAACGCGCCGGGGTTCTGACCATATCAGCCTCCACTCTGACCCAAGATCACTTGCTGGCCGCCAATGTTCCATTGGACACGCCTATCGGCACAACCGAAGGCGGGGCGGAGTTCACCCGCGCAATCCTTGGAAATGAGCTTGGTCTTGATGTGGAATTGGCACGCAAGGACAATGTCGAAGCCGCAATGGCCCTGACATCGGAACACACCGATCTTGGCGCGATCGTGCTGGAATGCACGAATATGTGCCCCTACGCGCCCGATATTCAGCGCGCCACAGGGCTGCCCGTGTTTTCTATCGTGTCTTTCGTGAAGTGGTTTCAGGCCGGTCTTGTTCCGCCCACCTACTAGACAGGTGACACGGGCGCTCTGACTGACCCGCCCTAAGATGTCACAGGTTCAGGTCGCCTTGTACCGAGTTCCGGATCACCCGCTCGGCATTCGGAATGTCGTTTGAAAGCGCCCGCTCTCTTGCGGACTGTTTGTCCAGCCCAAACCCAACCCAACGGTCGGTGAGCCGGGTTTCCAGTGTAGCAAGATCGACGCCCAGAAACACCTTGAGCGCCCATAAGGGATGAAGGCCCACCCAGCCCGGTTCATCCAGCAAAAGGTAATTGCCTTCAACCAGAACGACCCGCTGATCAGGCGAGATCATTGATCGGGCAGCGATCGCCAGATCAAGCTTTCGGTCGAAGCCCGGAATTGCAACTTCATCTTCGGTGCGCAAACGCACAAGCAAGGCATGAAGCCCGGCAAGATCGAAGGTTTCCGGCGCGCCCTTGCGGGCGAAAAGCCCGCGTTCCTTCAGGATCGCGTTGTCAAAGTGAAAACCGTCCATTGGCACAAGCCCTGCTGACACGCCGCGCCGGTTCAGCTTGGCCGTGGCAAGGCTGGCAACGGTGCTTTTCCCGGATCCGGGCGGGCCCGCAATCGCGACAAGTTGCCGGTGTCGGGCCGGCGGCAGCGCCTCAACGGCGTCGACGATGCTGTCGGCCAGAACGTCAGGGGCGGTGCCGCCACCGGTCATGCAGCCTGATCCTCGGGCGGTGCGTCCTTGGCCCCGGTCATGAATGCTACGGCGTCGGACATCGAATAGTCCTTGGGGTCAATCACACACAGGCGTTTTCCCAGCCTGTGCACGTGAATCCGGTCTGCGACTTCGAATACATGAGGCATGTTGTGGCTGATCAGGATGATCGGAATGCCGCGTGATTTCACATCCTGGATCAGTTCAAGGACCCTGCGGCTTTCCTTGACACCCAGTGCTGCTGTCGGTTCGTCCAGAATGATGACCTTGGACCCGAACGCCGCTGCACGTGCCACGGCAACGCCCTGACGTTGTCCACCCGACAGGGTTTCGACGGCCTGATTGA
This sequence comes from Ruegeria sp. O4, assembly GCF_056535125.1. Classification (NCBI taxonomy): domain Bacteria; kingdom Pseudomonadati; phylum Pseudomonadota; class Alphaproteobacteria; order Rhodobacterales; family Roseobacteraceae; genus Ruegeria; species Ruegeria sp. O4. Next base: position 12,027 of record NZ_JBQERO010000029.1, read on the forward strand.
TATTCTGGATGGTCATCAGACCCAGTTCGCTCAGCTTTTCGCGGGCGAACTTTTCCATCGCCGGACGGTCTAGCATTCGAAGCCACGACCCGAGCGGCCCCTTTCGCCGAATTTCCCGCCCCATAAACATATTGTCCGCAATCGACAGGGCAGGGGACATGGCAAGCGTCTGGTAGACGGTTTCAATACCGGCTTCACGCGCGTCGATTGGTGAATGGAAATTCACCTTTTGACCTTCAAGCCAGACATCGCCTTCGTCTGGCGTCACTGCGCCCGACACTGCCTTGATCAGCGTCGACTTACCCGCGCCATTGTCGCCGATCACCGCCAGAATCTCACCCGGCATCAGGTCAAAATCGCAGTGATCCAGCGCAGTCACCTTGCCGTAGCGTTTCACAAGGTTCCGTCCTTTGAGAATGGGTTCCATCAGGCTGCTACCTTTCTGATCCACTGGTCGACCGCGACCGCTGCGATGATAAGGATGCCGATCAGCAGGAACGTCCATTGTGCATCCGCGCCCAGCAACCGCAGCCCAAGCGTAAAGACACCCACGATCAGGGCACCAAACAGGGACCCCAGAATAGACCCGCGTCCGCCAAACAGAGATATCCCCCCGATCACGACCGCGGTAATGCTTTCGATATTGGCCAGCTGGCCCGAGGTTGGCGAAACCGACCCGATCCGGCCAATCAGGGCCCAGCCCGCAAAGGCGCAGATCAGCCCGGACAGCATGTAGACGGATATCAGCGTACGGTGCACGTTGACACCAGACAGTTCTGCCGCTTCGGGGTCATCTCCGACGGCATAGACATGCCTGCCCCAGGCCGTGTGCCGCAACGCGTATGCAAGGACGAGGATCAGCGCCAGCATGAAGACAACACCAACGGTAAACACCGCCCCGCCCAGGTTAAACTTGGCACCAAACAGTTGCAGGATGGCGGCGTGTTCCTCGATCTCCTGCGACCGGATCGTTTCGTTTTGTGAATAAAGGAAATTCGCCGCAAGAACGATCTGCCACATGCCAAGGGTGACGATGAATGGCGGCAGCTTGATGCGACTGACCAGAAACCCGTTCAAGCCCCCGATTGCCGAGCCAACAGCAAGGCCGCACACAATCGCAACCGAAGGTGGCATTCCATAGCGGAAAGTGAATTGCCCCATCACAACCGACGACATCACCATGATGGCCCCAACACTCAGGTCGATGCCTGCGGTCAGGATCACAAGGCTTTGTGCCGCCGCCACGATCCCGACGATCTGAACCTGTTGCAGGATCAATGTCAGCGCAAAGGGCGAAAAGAACTTGGGGCCCAGCAAGACACCAAAGATGACGATGGCAGCGACAAGGACGATCAGCGGGACCAGCGACGGGTTCACATGCAGAAAATGCTGAACCGTTCCGACAAATCCGCGTTGGTGATCGTCAAATTCGGCAACTTGTTCTGGGCTGCCCTTTGCGGCGGTTTCGAAATCGTCGGCTTGTCGTGAAGAATCGGACATGGAACTTCCCCCAAAGCGTCAGGTTTATGACGACTTTAGCAAGGTTTCAGGCGTGTGGGTGGTTTTGACAAGTGGAAGGCCGCGTAGCGGCCTTCCACACGTTCAGCTTAACCCCAGCAGAGGTCCATGCCTTCCTGAACCGAGATGGACTCGACGCCGTCGGCGGCCTTATCCGTCACAAGCGCCACGCCAGTGTCAAAAAAGTCCTTACCGGGTGTGTTCTCGGGTTTCGTCCCTTCGTCCGCCCATTTCTTGACAGCCTCAACGCCCAGCGATGCCATCAGCAGCGGGTATTGCTGGGATGTTGCGCCGATGACCCCGTCCGCCACGTTCTGCACGCCGGGGCAACCGCCATCGACGGAAACGATCAGCACGTCATTCTCGCGTCCGATAGCCTTGAGCGCCTCGTAAGCGCCCGCTGCCGCCGGTTCGTTGATGGTATGCACCACATTGATCATCGGATCTTTGGCCAGCAGGTTCTCCATCGCGCGGCGGCCGCCTTCTTCGTTGCCAGCGGTGACATCGCTGCCAACAAGACGCGGGTCGTCTTCATCGCCAATCACGTTCGGATCGGCCAGATCAACACCGAACCCCTGCAGGAACCCCTGATTGCGAAGCACATCCACAGTGGGCTGGCTGACCGCAAGGTCCAACGTGGCGATTTTGGCGTCGTTTGCCGCATCTCCCAGAGTGGCTTTTGCCCATTGTCCGATCAGAAGCCCCGCAAGGAAATTGTCGGTGGCAAAGGTCGCGTCGGCCGAGTCGATAGGCTCAAGCGGGGTGTCCAGCGCAATCACCAGCAGCCCGGCATCGCGGGCCTGCTGCACCGCCGGAACGATGGACGACGTATCCGACGCGGTCAGCAGGATACCCTTTGCGCCATCCAGAATGCAGGTTTCAATGGCCTGAACCTGAGTTTCGTGGTCTCCGTCGACTTTGCCGGCAAAGGCCTTCAGCGTCATGCCAAGCTCTTCGGCTTTGGCGGTCGCACCCTCTCTCATTTTAACAAAGAAAGGGTTGGTATCCGTCTTGGTGATCAGGCAAACGGTTTCACCTTCGGCCATTGCACTGCTTGCCATGGCCGTAACCGCCAGCGCCGTGGCGCCTGCAAGTTTCGCAAGTTTCATCGGTAGTCCTCCCAGTTTTCCCAATGCCCGTCCGGGCATACGTTTGATCGGGCGAAAACCGGCCCGATCGAACGTGAAAACCATCACAAGATTCGAATTTCGAGTCAATAAATAAATCACTCTTAATTATTATTGACAGAAAGGAAGGGTTTCAACATTGTCGTCATGAAGGGGATGGCCGTGTCTGCAATGAACTCTTTGGACAATACCACTGGCGTACGCGAGCCAGATATGCGCGGCACCAACCAAAGTGGAATGCGGGCCCGAAATGAACGGCTTGTCCTGTCACTGGTCCGGCGCCATCAGGCCCTCGCAAAATCTGAAATCGCGCGGATGACCGGGCTGTCGGCGCAGACGGTCTCGGTCATCATGCGCCAGTTGGAAACCGATGGGCTGCTTCTGCGGGGCGAACCGATCCGGGGAAAAGTCGGACAGCCCTCGGTTCCCATGCGCCTGAACCCGGATGGCGCTTATTTCTTTGGGCTCAAAGTCGGGCGGCGCAGTACCGAATTGGTGCTGACGGATTTCCTTGGCAATGTCAGGCACCGTGAGCGGCGGACTTATGATTTTCCGACACCCGAGGCGACATTGAGCTTTTCCAAAGAAAGCCTCGACAAAGTGATGGCGTCACTGTCGCCCGAGGCGCGCAGCCGGATCGCGGGTCTTGGGATTGCGATGCCGTTCTACCTTTGGGACTGGGCGCAGACATTGCAGGTTCCGCAGGAGAAAATGGATCCGTGGCGTGACGCGGACCTGAAAGGCGCGCTGGCCGCAAGCTATGACTTGCCGGTATTCCTGCAGAACGACGCAACGGCCGCCTGCGGTGCCGAGCTGGTCTTTGGCCCTGCGGAAGGTCCACGAGATTTCCTGTATTTCTATGTCGGCTTCTTCATCGGGGGTGGAGTGGTTCTGAACGGCTCCATCTTTTCGGGGCGGGGAAATGCCGGTGCGCTTGGTCCATTGCCTGTGCCGGACGACGCAGGCGGAGTAAAACCATTGATAGATGTCGCCAGTCTTTATGTGCTGGAGCGCGCAGTTGGTGGGAATGCCGAAACAGCCGGCTCAATCTGGGAAACGACACAGCATTGGGACATACCGGAAACCCACCTTGAGAACTGGTTGAAACAGGCGGCGCACGGGATCGCACATGCCATCGTCTCGTCTTGCAGCCTGATCGACTTCGAATCTGTCAAGATTGATGGCTGGATGCCCACAGGCATCAAGGCGCGGCTGGTGGAATTGGTCGAGGTCAAGCTATCAGACATGAACCTGACCGGGCTTGAACGGCCCTTGGTGCAGGTGGGGACGGCAGGCCCGGATGCCCGCTCATTGGGGGCGGCCAGTTTGCCATTGTCGGAAAGATACCTGCTCGAAGGGTAGGTTCATTCCCGAAAAACCCTGACCTGCATCCAAAGCGGATCCGTCGGAAAAAGGGCATCGCCCGCTAAACTTTTTGACAGCCAGCGCAATTGATCGTTGACGGATGCCGAAGAAGTCTGGCAAGCCGCTCGGCATGTCCGGTTCCGGGGCGTGCTCTGGAATCAATAGGGAATGCGGTGCGGGCTTTGGCCCAATTCCGCAACTGCACCCGCAACTGTAAGCGGCGAGCAGGGCTGAAGTGCCACTGGTGTTAATCCGGGAAGGCCAGCCCAACGCTTTGACCCGCAAGTCAGGATACCTGCCGGACATGTGCCTTTGACAAGGGCACTCCTAATCGGCGACGGGATGTGCGTCGGAGCAGGATGCTTGAAAAAGCAGCTTAGCTTGGACGTCCCCGCAGTCAAAACGCATCTCGTACCGGGGTTGGTGCGATGGGACAAGGACGACTATTGATGACCAAGCTGCTTTCCGCAGCCGCTGTGGCGATGGCGCTTCCAGCGATGGCAAATGCGCATTTCCTGCTGGAATACACCGCTGACACCATGATCGACGCACCGGGGAATGTTCCGGTCAAGCTGATCTTTTGGCATCCGTTCTCGAACGGGCATGTCATGGATCTGGACAAGCCGCAGGAATTCTACGTGATCCACAACGGTCAGAAAACCGATCTGCTGGATACCCTGGAACCCGTACGTTTCACCGGCGGCGAAAACGAAGGCGCGGCATTCAAGGGTTATGTTCCCGTCAAACGGTCGGGCGACTATGTGTTGGTGACTGTTCCCCAGCCCTATTATGAGGAATCCGAGGATATCTATATCCAGCAGATCGCCAAGGCATTCCTGAACCGCAATGAACTGCCGACCGACTGGATGAACCCGGTGGGCCTGCCGGTTGAGATCATCCCGCTCAACAAACCAACCAACATCATCGCGGGTTCGACGTTTACAGGTCGGGTTATGGCCGAAGGCCAACCGGTTGCGGGTGCCGAGATCGAGATCGAGTACATGGCCGCAGAACCGAACATGGAAAGCGCGGCCGCTTCCGCCCCGTCGGTCTCGCCGATGCCGGGTGGTGCATTGGTCGCAACTTCGGATGATAACGGGTATTTCACGTTTGGCGTTCCAAAAGCCGGATATTGGGGATTTGCCGCACTCGGCGCCGGTCCCGTGACCGAACACAACGGCAAAGAACTCAGTCAGGACGCGGTCATCTGGATCCGCGCCTGGGATTTGGAGTAACCGTAGATGCACATCGTTGACGGAGCCTTGTCCAACCCGGTCGTGATCGGCGGAGCCGTCGCTGCGGCGGGTGGGATTGCCATGGGCCTCAGGTCGCTGGATCTTGATCGCATCCCCACTGCGGGGGTGCTGTCTGCCAGCTTTTTCGTGGCATCGCTGATCCATGTGCCGATTGGCCCTTCGTCAGTGCATCTGATCCTCAACGGTATGGCCGGGCTTTTGTTGGGCTGGGCCGCATTCCCGGCCTTGTTCGTCGGGCTTTTGCTGCAGGCCGTCTTCTTTGGCTTTGGCGGGTTGACGGTATTGGGGATCAACACCCTGAACATCGCGTTGCCCGCGGTTTTGGCCGGGCTGATCTTTGGCCGCCTGATCGCCCATGGCTCACCTCTGCAAGGTGCGATATGGGGCGGGGTCGGCGGTGCCTTTGCCATCGCCGCCACAACCGGCATGGTTGCGTTTTCACTGGCCCTGTCCGGGGATGCATTCCTGCCAGCGGCCAAGCTTGTTTTCTTTGCACATATTCCTGTCATGGCGATCGAGGCGATCCTGACTGGGTTCGCGGTTTTGCTGGCGCGCAAGGTCAAGCCCGAGCTGTTTGTCAAAGGAGCGGCCGCGTGAGGTACCTGGCGATCATTCTGGTGCTGTGCTGCGCACCCGTACCTGCCTTGGCGCATAAGGTCATCGCCGGAGTGTTTGAATCCGGTGACGCCATCGAAGGCGAAATCGGCTTTTCCAACGGTGACATGGCAAGCGGGGCCGAGGTCATCGTCAACGGCCCGGACGGAGCCGAGCTGGGCCGTATCGTAACAGATGCAGATGGGTTTTTTATCTACACGCCAAACGCGCCGGTGGCCCATACTTTCTTTGCAAACCTTGGTGCCGGGCATGTGGCCGAGGTCACCATGCCCGCTGCGGATGTCGCCCGGATCATGGGCGTTGAAGCGGAACCCGACACCGCGCCGACAAACGCACCTGCCCAGACAGCGGCGGTGCTCAGCGATGAACAACAACAGGTCATTGCCAGGGCCGTGCGGGATGAGCTGCGCCCGCTGCGTCGGGAAATCGCCGCCTACCGCGAACAAAATGACCTGCAAACTGTTCTGGGTGGGATCGGATATATCGTCGGTCTGTTTGGTCTGGGCTTTTACTTTGCGGCACGCCGCAAGCTGGCGGCCTGATGGCGCACGTTCTGGGGCAACAGGAAAGCACGCTGGTCAAAGCGGGCGCGCAGCGGCGCGGCGCGATCAACCCGCTTGATCCAAGGATGCGGATCGTCATGGCGGTTGTCTTCGCGGTGGTGACTGTCGCGGTGTCCTCGCTGACGGCGCTGTGCGCGGCTTTGGTGGTGTCCCTTTCGCTTCTTGCCGCGTCGCGTCTGCCCTGGCGGAAAACGTTGAAACGCATGGCCATGATGGATGGGTTCATCCTTTTCATGCTGGTGCTGTTGCCATTCTCCATGCCCGGCGACCCGATGTTCACGCTCTGGGGGTTTCCCGCAAGCTGGCAGGGTTTCTGGAAAGCGGTCGAGATCGCTCTGACGGCCAACGCGGTCATCCTGTCCCTTATGGTGCTGGTCGGCACGATGGAGCCGGTCACTCTTGGCCACGCCCTGCACCGCCTGCGCTGCCCCGAAAAGCTGGTTCACCTTCTGATGTTCACCATCCGCTATATCGAGGTTCTGCGGGAAGAATACCTGCGCCTGCGCGCGGCCATGAAGGTACGCGGATTTCGCCCGGCAACAAACTGGCACACCTATCGCAGCTTTGGCTATCTCGTGGGCATGATGCTGGTGCGCGCGATCGAAAGATCCGAACGCATACTTGATGCGATGAAATGCCGGGGGTTTTCAGGCCGTATGCTGCTGCTTCAGGACTTTGCCCTGACCCGAAGGGACATCGTTTTTGCCGCAGGTCTTGGTGCCCTTTGCGCGGGTCTGATCATACTGGATTTGGCATGACACTGATTGCGCTTGAAGATATCTGCTTTGCCTACCCTGGTCAGCCACCCGTTCTGGACGGTGCCAGCCTCAGCCTGTCCGCCGGTCAACGCCTGTCGCTGACGGGTCCGAACGGGGCGGGAAAATCGACCTTGCTGCGCATCACGCTTGGCTTGCAGCGCCCACGGTCCGGCACGGTCACGATCTTTGGTCAGCAAAGGGTGCAAGAGGCCGATTTTCACGACGTACGCCGCCGGGTGGGGCTTGTGTTTCAGGATGCGGATGATCAACTGTTCTGCCCGACCGTCGCCGAGGATATCGCCTTTGGCCCGCTCAACCTGGGCAGAACGCGCGACGAAGCGCTTGCTATCGTTGAAAACGTATTGAGTGATCTGGACCTGATGCATCTGAAGAACCGCATCACCCACAAATTGTCAGGGGGTGAAAAACGGCTGGTTACGCTGGCGACCGTTCTGGCGATGGAGCCCGAGGTTCTGCTGCTTGATGAACCCACCAACGCGCTGGACCCACGGAACGAGGCCCGGCTGCTGGAAATCCTCCGGGAATTGCCGCAAGCGATCCTTCTTGTCAGCCATTCCCCGGCCTTCCGTGCTGAACTGGCACCGGATGCGCTGGATTTGCGAGACGGAAAACTGGTTGCTGTCTGACAGGACCAATCCGGGTTCAGCCCTGCCGCTTCCGGCTCATAAGCCCATATCTGACCGCCCATGCCCGAAACGACAGACGTCTGCGCCGGTCCTGTTTCACCGGGTGTTTTGATTGCGCGCCACCTTTTCGGTTGAACTCGAAAACGTCGATGATGCGCTCGGCGCAACCGCAGGCTTCGCCCATGCCAACTTTGGCAAAGTAGAATTTTTCGAAACGTTCCGGGTTTTGCATAGCGCCCCTCCTGTTCAAGCGTAACCCCAAAAACCAAGTGCCGCCAAATCACATTGTTGCGGTCGCAGAGGGGGTCCTATGGCGCGGCAAAGGTGCTTCCCGTCCAGACATTGTCCAGTTGATTGAAAACCGGCGAGGTGATGAGCATCTCGGCAGGGTACAGCAATTGCAGCTCATCCGCGAACCGCGTGACGCCGGGTACAAGCCCGGTGATGTTCTGCCACGCGGCCCAGCTGCCGGGATCGGACAGGCTGGTGGGATTGCCGGGATCAGCCGCCTGGTGCCAACCGGCCGCATTCAGGATCGGTGTAAGGGCAAAGCGCGCATCGTTGCTGTCAACCTCGGAACAGGCAGCAGCATCGCATTCCCAGCTTGTCCAGTCTGCCGCCGCGATGGTCCCGGCAATCGGGGCGGCGGCGTCGATGACCCGTGCCAGAACCTCGAACCCGCCACCCGCAGTCGGACGGCTGAGCGACAGGGGGTCGGTGGCCACGGCATGCAGCGCCGCAGTTGGTGCCAGGCTGAGGGTTCGACCGATCAAAGCCAGCTGTGCAATACCGTCGGTCACCGGGCCTGATCCGGCGGCCGGCAGGACCCTGACAGGTGTCAGGATCGGCACCGCACCGCCACGTATCGCGATTTCCTGCAACGCATTGTCGAAGGCCGGAACGAAATCACTGCGGATCGTGAAGCTCAGCGGGAAACTGGCTTGTTGCGGACCTACGGGCCTTGCCCCGTCGCGGGTGATGAAAGACATCGGCGGAATGGCACCCGGCTGCGGCAGCGAAATCTGCGGTCCCGCGATACCCAAAGCGGCCGCGATCATGCGTGCGCGCTGTTCGGCCTCACCATACTCGCTCAGCAGATTGATATAGCCGCCGATCTCGGTGATGTTGCGCGGCGCAGGGATGCGCGATGGGGCAATATCGCCCGCAATGGCAAGCCTATGGGCAATCACCTCACGGGCACGCTGGATCGCCGGAGAGTTGGTCGTTTCAAGAATGTTGATGATCGCCTCGGCAAGGCTTTCATCAATTCCCGGTTTGTCCGTCACATTTGTGCTCGTGTCACTCATTGTCGTCCTCCGCAGGGGCGTTCAGGCCATTGAGGAAATCCAGCACCGACTGGCTGCCGGCCTTGGTCGCGCTGCCGTCATCAGCATCCGCATTTGCCTTGGTGAAGGCCCCGAAAAGCTTGGCCAGAAGCAGCGTGTTGGACGGGTTGGCCAAAGCCGCAGCCCCGCCGGGGAAATCCTTGAACAGGTTTTGCGTAAAGGCTGCCCGGTTGCCGTCTGCCTGTCCGCCAATCAATGCGGCGACACCCGAGGCGTTCTTGGCGACATCCTCAAACCCCTTGATCTTGGCGGCGTTGCTGGCATCGAACGCCTTTTTGTCAGCGGCGGCTTTCTTGGCCTCTTCCTCTTTGCGGGCGGCAGCGATTTCCTGACCTTTACCCGCAAGTTCTGTGGCCTTTCCAACCAGTTCTTTCGTCAGATCCGTTGCCGTGTCGATGGCCTTGTCTCGCCCCGCAGCAACCGATTGCGTTTCAAGCGCAAGCTGGGCTTGCAGTTCCTTCAGGCCCGTAAGATCGGTTCCCGCCCGCGCAAGATCGGGCGCAGCCTTGAGGATTTCGGCCAGTTGCGACGTGGGCACAGCCTGGCCGGTGCCAATGTCGCCCCCTGCAATGGTCAGCGTGTTCGAAGGCTGGTTGTTCGGCAGGTCTGACGGCGCACGTGTACCAAAGATGGCGTCACTGTCAGCAGGCAGGACCGGCGCGTCGCCAACCGGTGGCGGTGTCGGGCTGTCCTGCCAGTTCCAGAAGCGGCGATGGTCGATCATCTCGCAGGAATTGCAGCGGCCCAGAACGGCCTCGCCCAGCAGTCCTCTGGTCGGCAGTGAAATCGTGCGGCGCGGTGGCCGGAAGTCCTCGCGATGGAATGCCAGCAGACTGTCCTGAATATCACCGGTCCGCATCTCCATCCGGTCGGCCAGATCGGGCGGGATCGAGAAGGGCATGATCATGGCATTGCCATAGAACCCCAGCACCTTGTTCTGGACGGTGCTGAGCAGCGATATCTCGCTTGAGGCATCGTCGAGCCCACCTTCCGGTACCCCGATGGTGAAGCGTTCCAGCAGGATCGCACGTTCTTCGTCCGTCATGCTGGCCCAGATCACGCGGGAATAGCGAACGGTGTTGGCTACAATATGCTGGTACATTTCTTCGATGCGGCGCAGGTCCCGGCGTGACAGAACGTCAGGCACCTCCTGCACGGAATAGGGCAGAGTGGCAGGCAGCGCCTGGAACGTGTTGTCATCAACAACGGTCTGGGCGTTTTCATTCATACGCGCCTCAAACTCGCTGACCATGGGCGGACCCACCAGATCGTCAAAGTCCGAGCCCGAGATCGTGGTGCGAAGGCTGCGGTTGATATTGCGGGTGGCCCGATCCAGATCGTCGGCATCTTCCAGATTGGCCAGATGTTCCCAGATGTTAAAAATGTTGATGGGATCAGGACCGGTGTAGAACGAATAGGCAAACGAACCCGTCCGCCTGCGCAGCTCGACACGCGCGATATCCGACCGCTCGACCGAACGGGGCAAAGCCACAGACCCGGTATAGGTCCGGCGCTTGGTCGGATCACGCCGCGCATCAGCCAGCCGGACAAGCAGGTTCTCGCGTGTTTCCGCTGGCAGGTCATGCAGGTTGTCGATGTCTATCGGCGATCCGGTCAGCGGAACAGGTCCGACCCGGTCGCCATCCTGCGTGAAGATCACGACAGAAATGTCATCGTTGGGCATGAACGTGCCCTGCGCCTCGAAACTGACGATGTCCTGTGCGACGCCGGGCGCGTTCTGCGGTGTTGCGTCTTTGTCCGCATAAAACTCTTCCAGCAGCTTCAGTGCGCTGCGGAATCTGCGGCGGCTTCGGAACACGCGCCGGAACACTTCGGCATGGCGCAGGATGACCTTGTACCGGCTCAGCAATCCGGACCGGGTGACATTGCCCGGCAACTGATCGCCTTGTCCCAGACGGCGGAAGCGGATGAGTTGCATGGGCACAAAGACCACCAACTGCACCCCCTCGATACGCGTTTCCAGGGAAAAGTCGCGCAGGACTTCGAACCATTGCATGGTCATTGCGTGGCAATGATTGCGGTTGGCCACGAATTTCGTTGTGGCCGTCCGCCGATCCGTCGCAGTTGCAGTGCGCACACTGGTCCGTGCCGAGTTACGCTTGACCGAAGCCGCCCGTTCGAGCGCGGCAGAGAATGTCTCATGCGTGTCGGACAGAAAATCGCGTGATGTGTTCTGCGTGTTGGACGAATTGCCGGAAGAATTCGAACTGGACCGTGCGCCGCTGAAGCCCACGCCGCCAACGATGGCCCCGATGCCTCCGAACAGGCCGCCACCAACGCCACCTGCGCCCCCGAAGCTTTTTGAAAATGCGCGGGCCGAAAACGAGGACGTGCCCTGAATCACCTCATCCAGCGCGCTTTCAAACGTACTGTCAAAGGACGTGTTGCGGGCTTCCTCAAATTCCTGTTGCTCTTCAAATGTCAGGCTCTCTCGTTCACGTACGCTCAGTGTCTCGCGCTGTTCCGACACGACTATCCGCTGCTCTTCTCCCGGGGCAAGCGGCAGGGAATAGACCAGCCGGCCCAAAGACATGCCAGCATGGACGGCCGTCGACCGCATCTTGGCAATATAGCCAAGCGCAAGGCTCGACGCTTTGGGCACATCCTGCGGCCGTTCTTCAAGATCTTCAAAGAAGTCCTCGATATCAATGGGTTCATCAATCGGAATTCGGTCCCGAAAATCCCAATCACCCCCGTCATTGTTGAACGCGGCCAGCAGCGTTTCGGCTGACAGATTGGCCTGAGCAAAGGTTGTGCCCGGGATGGTCGTCACAAAGCGGCCACCGCCTATGGGGCGTGTTCGAACGATATTCTTGGGCCCGACGAGCGGATCAATCAGCCGGTACAGAACCGAATAGCGCCGGCGCGAAACCGTGCCACCTTCGGTTCGGTACTCCGACGCGCAATCGCCCTCGCCCAGCACGATAGGGGCCTGCGAACCGGTGAAATCGGATATGTTTTCTTCAGCATCCTCGGGATCCACGGGCAAGATATCGGCCAGCTCACCGACGATCGAACGCTGCAAAGGCAGGAGCGTGCGATCCAGCACCACAAGGCCCATTTCGCCGTCCAGCGCGTCAACGCGCGGCACGGCTTCTGTCAGGGTGGTGTTTTGACCCCTGATCCGCAACCGCAGGCCGTTCTGCGGCAGGCGGAGATTGGGCAGATCAACCGAGAAGAGACCGCGCGCGTCCGTGACGGCGGCTTTGACAGCCCACGAGAAATCCGCGTTGTCGATCCCTTCATTGGCGGTAAAGGTGGGGCGCAGGACCTCGACGATCACACGTTCGGCAGGGGTCCCGTCCGGGTTGATCAGTTCCCCCCGCAGTTTCGGGGCAAGGGTGGGAACGACCGCCCCCAGAAAGCCTCCGGCCAGATCTTCGCGAATGGTTGCAAGCTGGCGAAAAACCGCGCCTGTCGACTGAACACGCCGGTCGACCAGATCGTTGATCACTTCCGTGGACAGCTCAATTCCGACGCCGCGGCGCAATGCCTTGAGCTTCTCCGCCTCAACCCGCTTCTGATCCTCAACGCTGTGCGCACCAGCCGCGACAGTGCCGGAAATTTCCGCTGATATCGATGGGTTTGGCCGAAGATTTGGTATGGACAGCGTTATGCGCGGGGGCTCACTGCTGGAGTCGGACATGAACGTCACCTCTCGAGAAAGAGCTGAAAAAAACGAGATGTCAGAAAAAGAAGTCAAATCATTAAAGGTGACCTAAGGTAACATGTTTGGAGGATTCGCGGAAGCAACGCAGGGTTGTGCCTACCGCCACGCGCGGCAAAGCGCTCAGGACAAGCACTGTGTCTCTTGCTGCTGACGGTATCCAGAATTGGTCAGAGCTGGACGAAAAACCTGCCCGGAAACATCGGCATCCAAATCGCCTTTGGTCTAGTTTCGTGACTGCTGAGACGAATAGAAATACGCAATGGCCTGCGTTCGGTTTTTGACACTCAGCTTTTCGTAGATGTTGGACAGGTGAAACTTGACCGTGTTTGTCGAAATCTGAAGTTCCTTCGATAGATCCCGGTTTGACATTCCCTGCGCCAGCGCCTCCAGAATTGCGCGCTCCTTACGCGACAGGCTCTGGATCGGGTCCTGTTGCATTTTACGGATATCGATGAACGGGAACACCATCTTACCCGCTGCAACTTTGGCGCAGGTTTCCAGCAGACCCTCAACCTCGCCCGTGCGGGCGGCAAATCCAGCCGCACCCGCCTGCATCGCCAATCGCGGGACATCGCCGCCAGTGTCGCCATAAACGACAAAGCGCGGGGCGTTGGGCTGATCGCGCAGAACCTCAATCAGTTTGGCAGCGCCTAAAACCGGAAGCGTCCAGTCGACGACACCGACCTGAACGGGAACCCGCATCACCGTTCCCAGAAACCCTTCGGCCGTTGCTGACGTGGCCATCAGCGAGAATCGGGGGTCCCGCTCGAATATTTCGGACATGGCCGACAGAACCAGCGGGTTGCCGTCCGCCAGCATGATGTCGATGGGTTTGCTCGGTGTCTCAACCATATGATTTTGCCCCGAATTCGGAAAAACCTACCCATAAGGATAGGACGTTTCTTTGTATACCTTCGTATTTTTACCAAAACGGGTAGGTATTGCCCCATCCTATTGGCCATCCAAAAGCAGTAGTAAGTTACGTTGCGTCATAAGGCAAGCTCGCGTTTCCTGCTCGGTAACTTGACACGACGGGCCGCAATGCCCGGCCAACAGCCGAGGATGCCAGACCATGACTTTTCAGATTTTCCCTCCGCTCGAAATCCCCCAAACCCTCGCTGCGGGGCCGGGGCCGGGTAACACGGATGCCCGCGTCCTCAAGGCCTTTGCCAATGCAGGCGTTGCCGATCACATGCAGGGGGACGTCCTTAGGGGGATGGTCGAATGCAAGCACATGCTGCGGAAAATCTGGGGCACCCAAAACGCCTATACCTTTGCTGTTGCCGGCACCGGTTGGAGCGCCCTGGACACCATGTTTTCGGCTGTCATGCCTGGCGACAAGGTCGTTGCTTTTGCCAACGGGACATTCTCGGGGATCGACGCGCTGACCCTGCGGATCAAGGCGGCGACGCCCGAAGAACATGCAGCCAACCCGATGGCACCTCAGGCCGCCAGCGTCACCGTGATCGAGGTTCCGCACGGCCAGCCGGTCACCGGTGATCTGGTCGAGGCGACGCTGGCGCAGCACAAACCGAAATGGGCTTTCATGGCGCATTGGGAAACCGGATCTGGCCGCATCAATGACCTGCGCGGATTTTCCGACGCGTGCGAACGTCATGGCGTGATGGGTCTGATCGATGCGGTGTCGTCTCTGGGCGTCGATGACTTCTCGATAGACGATTTTCCGGGCATCGCCGGATGGGCGTCCTGCCCGCAGAAAGGTCTATGCTGCCTGCCGCTGACCTATGCCCCTGTCAGCTTTACCGACGCCTATATCGCATCACTCAGAACCACCGGTGCCTATACCTATGTGCACAATCCCATCTTTGAGGCCCGCCATTGGGGCATTGTTGATGGGCAGGATGTTGAAAAGGGCACCTATCACCGCACCCATTCGGGCTACGCCGTTGCGGCTTTCCATGAATCCCTGCGCCTGACCCTTCAGGAAAGTCTGGCCAAGCGGTCCGCATCGTACAAGACGCATGAGAAGGTTCTGCGCGACGCTGTTACCGAAATGGGCTGCGAGGTCACCTCCGACATGCCCAGCCTGATTGTGCTGAACCTGCCCCCGGAACTGGCTGGCCGCGAGATGGAGCTGGTCCAGAACTGCCGCGCGCGCGGGTTTGGCATCTGGCCGACGCTCAGCGCACCCGTGCAGGTGCGCATCGGCATCCTCAACCAATTGAACCGCGACGCCGTCAGCCGAATCGTGTGCCTGTTCGCCGAAGCCATCCGAGAACTGGGCGGAACGGTCGACCAAGACGCAATCGAAGACCTGCTGGAAAGCCGTTACGGCACCTCAATCGCTGCATAAACAGGAGCGGATCAGATGGATATTCACGAGTATCAGGCAAAGGAAATTCTTTCGAATTTCGGTGTCGCCATACCGTCCGGCGCACTGGCCTACAGTCCGGAACAAGCGGCCTATCGGGCGCGTGAGCTGGGCGGTGACAAATGGATCGTCAAGGCGCAGGTCCATGCAGGCGGTCGCGGCAAGGCCGGAGGGGTCAAGCTGTGCAACACCGAAAACGAAATCTATCAGGCCTGCGATGATCTGTTTGGCCGCAAGCTGGTCACGCACCAGACCGGCCCCGAAGGCAAAGGCATCTATCGCGTCTATGTCGAAGCCGCCGTGCCGATTGATCGCGAGATCTATCTGGGTTTTGTCCTCGACCGGTCCAGCCAAAGGGTGATGATCGTGGCCTCGTCCGAGGGCGGGATGGAGATCGAGGATATCTCGGCTGACCGCCCGGAAAGCATCGTCCGCTCCATCGTGGAACCGGCGGTTGGGCTTCAGGAATTTCAGGCGCGCGAGATCGCATTCAACCTCGGGCTTGAACCCAGGCTGATCCAGCAAATGGTTCGTACGCTACAGGGCTGCTATGCCGCCTTTAGCGAGCTTGACGCGACAATGGTCGAGATCAACCCGTTGGTCATCACGGGTGACGACCGGGTGCTGGCGCTTGACGCCAAGATGAGCTTTGACGACAACGCCCTGTTCCGCCATCCGCAAATTTCTGAACTGCGTGACAAAAGCCAGGAAGACCCGCGCGAAAGCCGCGCGGCCGACCGCGGATTGTCCTATGTCGGGCTGGACGGAAATATCGGCTGCATCGTCAACGGTGCCGGTCTGGCGATGGCCACGATGGACACGATCAAGCTGGCCGGTGGCGAGCCTGCAAACTTCCTCGACATCGGCGGCGGGGCCTCACCCGAACGTGTGGCCAAGGCTTTTCGTCTGGTCCTGTCAGACGACAATGTTCAGGCCATTCTGGTCAACATCTTCGCCGGTATCAACCGCTGCGACTGGGTGGCCGAAGGCGTCGTTCAGGCGCTGCGGGAACTTGACCTCGATCTGCCCGTCGTCGTGCGGCTGGCTGGAACAAACGTCGAAGAGGGTCAGAAGATTCTGGCCAAGTCCGGCCTGCCGATCATTCGCGCCACAACGCTGATGGAGGCGGCAGAACGCGCTGTTGGCGCATGGAAAAACGACCTAACTCAAGGCACCAAGATGAGGGCTGTGAAATGAGCATTCTTCTCGACCGTGACTCTCGCGTCATCGTGCAAGGCATCACCGGCCGCATGGCCCGGTTCCATACCAAGGACATGTTGAACTATGGCACCAATGTCGTGGGCGGCGTCGTACCCGGCAAAGGCGGGGAAACCGTCGAAGGTGTTCCGGTCTTTGACACCGTCAAACAGGCTGTCGAGGCGACCGGCGCGGATGCCAGCCTTGTTTTTGTGCCCCCGCCATTTGCGGCTGATTCAATCATGGAAGCAGCAGATGCCGGTATCCGCTACTGCGTCTGCATCACCGACGGGATTCCGGCGCAGGACATGATCCGGGTGAAACGGTACATGTACCGCTATCCGAAAGAGAAACGCATGGTGCTGACCGGGCCGAACTGTGCCGGTACGATCTCGCCCGGAAAGGCGTTGCTGGGCATCATGCCGGGTCACATCTATCTGCCCGGCCATGTCGGCATCATCGGCCGCTCGGGCACGCTGGGCTATGAGGCTGCGGCGCAGCTGAAAGAACGCGGCATCGGTGTCTCGACCAGTGTCGGGATTGGTGGCGACCCGATCAACGGGTCATCCTTCAAGGACATCCTGCAGCGGTTCGAAGAGGACGAGGACACCCATGTCATCGCCATGATCGGCGAGATCGGCGGCCCACAGGAAGCTGAGGCTGCCGAATACATCCGCGACCACATCACCAAACCGGTGATTGCTTATGTCGCGGGTCTGACCGCCCCGAAAGGCCGCACCATGGGCCACGCGGGTGCGATCATTTCGGCCTTTGGCGAAAGCGCCAGCGAAAAGGTCGAGATCCTGTCCGCCGCCGGGGTGACCGTTGCCGAAAACCCCGCTGTGATCGGTGAAACAATTGCCCGTGTGATGGAGGCCGCGTGATGGTCAAACCCTCGGTACTTGTGACCCGTCGCTGGCCTGCCGCCGTCGAGGCGCAGCTGGCCGAGAATTACAACGCTGTTCTGAACACCGGGGACAAGCCCATGTCCCCGGCAGATATCCGGCTGGCGTTGAAGTCCTATGACGCGGTGCTGCCCACCGTCACCGACACGCTCAGCGCCGAGGCGCTGGATGTACCCGGTGCACAGACAAAGATCCTTGCCAATTACGGCGTTGGCTACAGCCACATCTGCGAACCGTCGGCGCGTGAGCTGGGCATGACCGTGACCAACACGCCCGATGTTTTGTCCGAATGCACCGCCGATATCGCCATGACCCTGCTGTTGATGGTGGCGCGGCGCGCGGGCGAGGGTGAGCGCGAGCTGCGGTCCGGCAACTGGACCGGATGGCGGCCCACACATCTGGTTGGAACCAAGGTCAGCGGCAAAACGCTGGGCATCATCGGCTATGGCCGCATCGGGCAAGAGATGGCCCGCCGTGCGCATCATGGCTTTGGTATGGACATCCTCGTCTACAACCGCAGTCAGATAGCGCCGGATGTACTGGCCATGTGCAATGCAACGCAGGTGGCCTCGATTGACGACTTGCTGCCGCAATGCGACTTCGTCTCGCTGCATTGCCCCGGCGGGGCTGAAAACCGCCATCTGATCAACGCGCGCAGACTGGGCCTGATGAAGCCCGACGCCTTTCTGATCAACACCGCGCGCGGTGAGGTGATCGACGAATGGGCGCTGGTCCAGGCCCTGATGTTCGAGATGATCGGCGGGGCCGCGCTGGACGTGTTCGATGGTGAACCCCGTATCAGCCCGGACCTGCTGCAATGCGACAACCTCGTGATGCTGCCACATCTGGGCAGCGCCACCCGCGAAGCGCGCGAGGCGATGGGGTTTCGGGTTCTCGATAACTTGAATGATTTCTTTGAAGGCCGCGAACCCCGGGACCGCGTGATCTGATGCAGGCGCTGGCCCCGAATACTCTGCCCACCCCCAACCCCTCGAGCTATGCCGAAGGGTTGCGCTCGGAATTGCGGGCGTTGTGGCGGAATATATTGCTGAAACGGGCGCCACATGTGGCGGCATGGGCTGAGGCCAAGCCGCTGCAACCCATTCCCACGGGACCCGAAGCAACGCCGTATTTGCAGGCCCTTTCGATCTGGTTCCAATTGTTGTGCATCATCGATGAAAACGCCGAGGTTCGGGACCGTCGATTGACCGAAACCCAAAACGGCGCAGAAGCGGTAGAAGGCGGTTTTGCCGAAGCCCTGACGGACTTGTCCCTGGCCTATAGCCAGGTTGAAAAGCTGACCGCTAACCTGTGTACCGGTCCCACTCTGACCGCGCATCCGACCGAAGCCAAGCGGGTTACGGTTCTGGAAATTCACCGGCGTATCTACCGCAACCTCGTCAGTCTTGAAACGCAACGCTGGACCCCGACAGAACACGCCGAATTGCTGAATGGTCTGGAAGGAGAGATTGATCTCTTGTGGCTGACCGGCGAACTCCGCCTGTCGCGCCCAAGCCTGCACGACGAGATCGAATGGGGGTTGCAGTTCTTCCGCGATGCAATCTTTGATGCCGTGCCGCAGGTTATGGGCCGGTTCGATCAGGCCTGCCTGCAAGTGCTGGGTCGTACGCTGAGCGATACACCCGATATCCGCTTTCACAGCTGGATCGGCGGCGACAGGGATGGCAACCCGAATGCCACGACCGAGATGACCGCATTGGCGCTGAAACGCGGACGCGAAACAGTTCTGGACCTATATCGCCAGGCACTCGAACGTGCCGCAAGCAGGTTAAGCATCAGCGCGCTGATATTGCCTTTACCTGAACCTGTCAGGACGCAAGTACAAGCGATAGTCGACCGGGCTCCGACCGCCGGGCGCAATCGGAACGAACCATTCCGGCAAGCACTCAATGCCATTCGCTATCGGCTGACAAACAGCGGCTATGATCACATCTCGCAATTCGTGGGCGATCTCGACACGCTTGATACCGCTTTATGTGCGGTCAACGCGGATATTCTGGCGCGGCAGCACATCCGTCCGCTGCGCCGGGCCGCTTCGGTATTCGGGTTTCGGACCACAACGCTGGACATCCGCCAGAATTCGACCGTGACAACCGACGTTCTGGCCGAAATCTGGTCGCATTCCGGACAGGCGCCGGTTTACGGCACAGCCGAATGGTCTGCCCGCTTGCGAACCGAACTGGCCGATCAGAACCTGCCCTATCAAAACCACGATGCGTTAAGCGATCAGGCGCGGGAACTGCTTGCTCTTCTGGCTCTGGTCCATGGTGTGCGATCGGGACCGGACCCCAAGGCAATAGGGCCCTTCATCCTGTCCATGACCCGTTCGGCCGACGATATTCTCGGCATCTACCTGTTGGCCCGCTATGCCGGGTTTGGATCTGAAACTCTGGATCTTTCGGTAGTCCCATTGTTCGAGACGATTGCCGATTTGCGAAATGCCCCATCGATCCTGCTGGACGTTCTGGCTGTTCCGCTTGCCCGTCGCAGCCTCAAAACCGACGGTCGGGTAATCGAGGTGATGCTGGGATATTCGGACAGCGGCAAGGACGGGGGCTATTTCTGCTCAACATGGGAGTTGGAGCGCGCCCAACGCCGGATCGTCTCGGCGCTGGCTTCGCAAGGTTTCAAGGCCACGTTTTTTCATGGTCGCGGCGGCTCGGTCAGCCGGGGCGGTGCACCGACCGGGCGCGCCATCGCCGCGCAACCCAGTGGAACAGTTGCCGGGCGGCTGCGCGTGACCGAACAGGGCGAGGTGGTTTCGGCCAAATATGCCAACCGGGGCACGGCTGCGGCGCATCTGGAGTTGTTGCTGTCAAGCACGATGCGCCATACGGCGACCCCTGACGAGGCGCCTTCACGGCCTGAATTCGATGACGCATTGGATGCTTTGTCAGAGTTGTCACAGACAGCCTATGTCTCGCTTTTGCAGATGCCGGGTTTTCTGGACTATTTCCAGCAGGCGAGCCCTGTCCAAGAACTTGCCCGCCTGAAAATGGGGTCCCGTCCGACCCGCCGGTTCGGCGCGGCCAGCCTGGATGACCTGCGGGCCATTCCATGGGTCTTTGCGTGGTCGCAGAACCGTCACCTGATTACTGGTTGGTACGGGTTCGGCACCGCCATGGCCAGTTTTCGCAAGTTTCGCGGCGAGCGCGGTGATGACGTGTTGCACGACATGTTTCGACACTCCCGCCTGTTCCGCCTCGCCGTCGATGAGATGGAAAAATCGCTCTATCAGACGGATATGGGAATCGCAGCGCAGTATGGCGAATTGGTCTCTGATATCGAGATCCGCCAACGTGTATCGCAGGTGATCAAGGCGGAATACGATAGTGCCTGCAAAGCGATCCGGTTTCTGACCGGTGGTCAGGTCATCGGCCATCGCTTTCCCCGCCTTTGCGAGAGGTTTGACCGCAAACAGGCCGAGTTGGCCCGCATTCATGCTCTTCAGGTCGAACTGCTGCAACACGCCCGCAACGAACCGCAGGCAGGGTCAGTTCCCGTGCCCCTGCTGCAATCCATGAATGCCATTTCCGCTGGCCTTGGCTGGACCGGCTAACCATTTTCAGGAGACCAAAACTGTGAACGCCCCGCATCGAACAGACGGATTTTTCACCCAGTCCTTGTCGGACCGCGATCCTGAGCTTTTTGGCTCGATCCGGTCTGAGCTGGGTCGTCAGCGCGACGAGATCGAG
>NZ_JBQERO010000030.1:0-28067 GCF_056535125.1 Ruegeria sp. O4
AAATTCGTCCGTCCGTTTCAGTCCCATAGTTCGTCTCCTTTGCTGCAATAAATGCTATCAAAGGAGCGGCAGCAAACCGCGACACGTCCAAGCCGTATCAAGTACCTTCGTGGGCTGCCACACAGTCCGTTTGGGCGATAGTCATCTAGCACTGCTGCGTGTCGATGGCGAGCTACAAGTTGATCTTCCCAGAACTCATTTGTCTCGGACGGGCATTGATCGCACAGTACAAAATATCCGCTCGTTCACTGAGACTGTGTCGTTGTGCGAGCAGTACCTTTTGATAGTTGCAAAAGAGGCCACCGATATCACGGTTGTTGGCGATGACAAGGTGGACAATTTGCATTTTGAGGCTGGAATAGCCGCACTATTATTTGGGCAAGAGCTCGCTCGAAAGTCAATATTTGACAATTATTTCAACCTTCAAGATGCGAAATTTACAACTAGAGATGCGAAAATTGTGAAGTCTTCGCCGAAAGAGAAACCTGTCGCGTTCTTTGACGATTTACCGTCAGATCCATACGGGGGTTTTTCCGAAAACGAAATTCGCGCACTCAAATTTTGCTACCGCGCCCACATGTCCAACGATGAAAACATGCGCCTCATTTTGTACTATTCTGCGCTTGAAATTCTCTTTGCCGGTGATAGAAAATTTGGCAACAGACTCCGTAAATTCTACTCTTTCTCAAAAGAGCTAACCGTCGCTTCAGACAAAATTATCAGCGAGCTTAGAACAAAAAGGAAAGAGGCGATTCACCGTGGCTTGCATCGAGAGTTTAACGGAGAGTCAGAGCGATTGGTTCAAGCAGTAATCTTAGACTTGGTTTTTGCTTCTTCATTGGGAACATACGAAACGTCAATATTGCGACATGTACTTCAGACGGTGTAACGAAACCATGCAGTGTCTGAAGCACAGTTTCAACGACGCGAACCCCGTCGGCTCATAAATTACGCCTGCATTGGGCTGCAAGCTGCCCCATACACTTGCGGCACATCCTGTGACGGGCGATGACCGGTGATGGTTCAATCACCCCCCCCCTTCACCCCGTCACCACCAGATTGAACTGTACACGCGGCGGCTCTCACGGTTTAGTGCCACGACACATCGGCTCAGGGGATCCCATCAATGAAAGTCGCAACCGCAGCGTATGATCTCGACTGGCTCGACAGCTGGGCGCAGTACGAGGACAAGCTGGACCGTTGGGTTGCCGAGGCTGCCGGGCAGGGGGCCGGGCTGCTGGTGTTCCCCGAATACGGCGCGATGGAGGTGTCGACGCTCGATGGTGCCGAGGTGGCGGGTGATCTCGAACGCTCGATCCGCGCGGTTTCGGACCGGTTCGAGGATGTACAAAATTTGCACTCGCGCCTCGCAAGCGCGTACAAAACGTACATTCTGGGCGCATCGGCCCCGGTTGTGGATGGGTCCGGTCGCCCGGTGAACCGCGCCGCGTTCTACGCCCCGGACGGTGGCCGCGACCATCAGGACAAGCAGATCATGACCCGCTTTGAACGCGAGGACTGGGACATTGCGCCGGGTGGTCCACTCAGGCTGTTCGACACCGCGCTGGGTAAAATCGGTGTTCTGATCTGCTATGACAGCGAGTTTCCCCTGCTGGGCCGCGCACTCAGCGACGCGGATATGATCCTTGTACCGTCCTGCACCGAAGCGCTGTCGGGGTATTGGCGTGTTCGCATCGGGGCAATGTCAAGAGCATTGGAAAATCAATGCGTTACGGTTATGTCGTCACTGGTCGGAGCCAACGACTGGTCCGAGGCAGTGGACATGAACACCGGCATGGGCGGCGTTTTCGGCCCGCCGGACAAGGGGTTTCCGGCCACCGGAGTGCTGGCCGAGGGCGCTCTGAACCAGCCTGGCTGGACCTATGCAGATGTCGACCTGTCCGCCATCGCCGAGGTCCGCGCCGATGGCCATGTGCTGAACCGGACCCATTGGCCAGAGCAGGACGCCCGAGTCGAAACGGTCACATTATCCGCCCTTTAGATGAATCCGCCCTTGAAATAAGGGAAAAATAGGCTCATTTAAGCGCACATCCCCGCAGATTCTGCGGGCGCAACCTAATGATGGAGACAACATGGCCAAGGAAGATACGCTCGAATTTCCCGGTGTCGTGAAGGAACTCCTGCCTAATGCGACGTTTCGGGTCGAGCTGGAAAACGGCCATGAAATCATCGCACATACGGCAGGAAAGATGCGCAAGAACCGCATCCGTGTTCTGGCCGGCGACAAGGTTCAGGTCGAGATGACCCCCTATGATCTGACCAAGGGTCGGATCAACTACCGCTTCAAATAACGCCTGCCGAGATGGCGTTTATCCTGGGATCGGGCAGCCCAAGGCGGCTGGACCTGCTGGCGCAGCTTGGCGTGCAGCCCGACGCCATCCGCCCCCCTGACATCGACGAAACACCGCTGAAGGGTGAGCTTCCTGTTCCGTATTGCAGTCGCATTA
Organism: Ruegeria sp. O4; assembly: GCF_056535125.1. Lineage (NCBI taxonomy): Bacteria > Pseudomonadati > Pseudomonadota > Alphaproteobacteria > Rhodobacterales > Roseobacteraceae > Ruegeria > Ruegeria sp. O4. Next base: position 2,469 of record NZ_JBQERO010000030.1, read on the forward strand.
CGCGTGAAAAAGTAAAGGCTGTTCAATCGGATAGCGGTGACATCACGCTTTGCGCGGACACGACAGTTGCACTGGGGCGGCGTATTCTGGGCAAGCCCCAGGATGAGGGGCAAGCCGCAGAGTTCCTGTACGCTCTGTCCGGTCGCCGTCACCGGGTGATCACTTCGGTCGCCGTTCGGCGCGGGGATCGCATCCTGCAACGTGATGTCGTCTCGCAGGTCAAGGTCAAACGCCTGTCTGACGTTGAAATCAACGCTTATCTGGCGACCGGTGATTGGCAGGGCAAAGCCGGGGCCTATGCGATCCAGGGCCCTGCTGGCGCATTCATCCCATGGATTTCGGGCTCGTTCACTGGCATCGTGGGGCTGCCCCTGTCCGAGACCGCCGCCTTGCTGCAAGGGATCGGCTACCCACTATATAGCGAGGCATCATGAAGGGTCGAACCATCGTTCTAGACCATATCCAAGACCGCGAGGCCGCGGCATTGATGGTCGACGGAAAGCTTGATGATCTCCTGATCGCCGCCGACGCGCCGGCACCCGGCACCATTTATCGCGCCCGTGCCGATCGACCGGTCAAGGGGCAGGGTGGTATGTTCCTGACCACACCCGACGGCCCGGCTTTTCTTCGACAGGTCAAAGGGTTGGCGCCGGGTGCCACGCTTTTGGTGCAGGTGGGCGGATATGCCGAGCCCGGCAAGGCCATCCCTGTAACCAACCGCATCCTGTTCAAGAGCCGCTTTGCCATTGTCACACCCGACGCACCGGGCCTGAACATCTCGCGCAGCATCAAGGATGAAGACAAGCGGGATCAACTGCTTGAAATCGCTCATGAACAAATGGGCGACAGCCCCTACGGGTTGATCCTCCGCTCCTGCTGCATGGATGCGGATGCCGGTGATATTGCCGACGACATTTCGGCCATGCTTGCGCAAGCTGAACAAGTGATGACGGACGAAGGGTTCGACGTCGAACTGCTGAGCGAAGGTGACAGCCCGCATATCCTGGCATGGCGCGACTGGACCGATCCTGCCGAGGTTGTGACGAAAACCGGCAGTTTTGAAACCCATGGTGTGCTGGACGCGCTGGATGTCGCCCGTGGCATTTCCGAACCTCTCCCCGGAGGCGGATATCTTTTTATCGAACCGACCCGCGCATTGGTGGCCGTAGACGTGAACACAGGCGCGGATACGTCGCTGGCGGCAGGAACAAAAGCCAACTTCGCTTGTGCCAAAGCCTTGCCACGTGCATTGCGTGTGCGCGGGCTGGCGGGGCAGATCACACTGGATCTGGCTCCGATGCCCAAGAAAGACCGCCGAGGGTTCGAATCCGCCCTGCGTGCGGCCTTTAAGTCGGACCCGGACGAGACGATACTGGCGGGATGGACACCTCTGGGGCATTTCGAGTTGCAGCGCAAACGCAGCCGGTTACCTGTCGCAGAGATCCTGAAATGAGCTGTCCGATCTGCGGAGAAGAAACGCAAAAGAAGTTCCGCCCGTTCTGTTCGAAACGCTGCGCAGACATTGATCTGGCCAAGTGGCTGAACGGCTCTTACGCGGTCCCGTCTCAGCGCGAAGACGACCCTGAGACCGAGGCCGATGCGGACGAACGCAATACAATGCGACCGCACTGAAAAAATGTAAAAAAGCCTCTGGACACTGCCGGTAGCAAGTCATAGAACGCCTCCACCCAACGACAAACGTCGTTCCCGTGCCCGGGTAGCTCAGGGGTAGAGCAGTGGATTGAAAATCCTCGTGTCGGTGGTTCGATTCCGCCCCCGGGCACCATTTAAGTCAGAGAAATGAGTGCTGGATATCAAACGCTTAGGTTCAATGTCTGGGCCTTTGGCTCGTCTGCAAGATGCTTGACCGAAAGTGTCCTGATTTGCGAGAAGATGCCATTTGACCCGGAGCATTCGACAGTAGTTGCCGTCTCAGGCCGAGCGCTCCGTCGCCTTTTCCGGTTCCGGAATCGTGGAATTGAAATGCAGGGCGCTTGCTCGGGTGGGATCTGAACAGATGGTTCGGTGCACAGAGTGGAGCGGAGTGCCCGCGATAGATCGGTTTGCGCCGGGCGAACCGCCAAGGTGTGCAAGATCAAGTCACACGTGTGCGTTGATCCTCGATCCCCATTGAGATCAGCGAAGGTTCTTCGCGTTGGCTGGTCTGAAAGCTTGCTTTGTCCTGCATCTTGTCCCAATTGCTCAGGATCAAACATTGCGCGACGGCTCCGCCCAGTGTGGTTCCCGGTCCGGTGACGATGAACATGTCGGGTGCGAACTCTTTCGCGGCCTGTGATACGGCCTTTGTGAAATCATAGGTTTCGGTCACCTGATGACCCAAGGTGTAGTCCCAAAGCGCGTCCAGATCACAGGCTCCGGGCCACCAGATCTGACCACGGCCATCTATCATGGGCAAATTGGGTTGCCGGAACAGATCTGCGGCAAGGCGGGCGCGACCGGCTTCGGCAACTGGGCGTTGCAGATGTGAATGAAACCCTGCGTGATTGGCCAGCCGCATCGGAAATCGTTCCTGCACCACAGGCACCTTGTTTTCAAAGGCGGACAACCCAGCTTCATCCCCGGCCATAACCAGCATCCCGCCCAGATCAATTGACAGCGTGAGGGTCGCGCCGGTGCCGTCGATCTCAGCGACCAAAGCCAGCAGTTCGGCCTTGCGTGCCGGGTTCGGCTGCCAGTCGGCATCCATGAAAGGATAGATCAACTGGCCGCCAATCAGGCTCTGCTGCATGAGTGTTCCCATGGTGTTGACCACCTCGAACCCTGCCTCGGCAGTCAAGGCGCCCCCGCAGGCCAGGGCTGAATACCAGCCCATCGAGTTTCCGGTCACAGCCACCACGTCGATTTTCTCCGGATCGATGGCACGAAAATCGCCCAGCGTGGCGGCATAGATCAAGGCCGAGGCATTGTCTCCGCGCGTGTGCTTTGCCACGGAATACCGTGTTGCGCCGTCCAGTTCGCTTAGGGTTTCCTGACCCTGTGCGCGCCGCATGCCATCGAAATGTGCCAGCAGGGCCTTGTCGGTAAAATGCCGACCCAGAACACCCAATTCGGGTTTGTTATAGGTTCCGCGCCCCGGACAGATGACAACAGCGGTTTGTTTCGCAGACCTCATTTGCCCGTCTCCATAAGGGATCTTGCTGCGGCCTCGATGCTGTCTTTCGATGGCATGGTCGCGGCATAGGCCGGGCCGGTGGCGATAAAGCTGTCTTCGGCGGTAATACGAGCCATCGGCACATCAGTGGTTTCGTGGAAATGGGCCATCAGGGCTTCGGCCACGCCGCCGTGATGCCGGGTTTCATCGACGATCAATATCCGCTTGGCGCCGCTTACGGCCCGGGTCAGCGCGTCTTTGGGCAGCGGCGACAACCAGCGCATGTCAATTATCCGGGTTTTTGTCCCGTCGGCCTCCAGCGATTTGCGCGCCTGATGGCTGAGGTAGACGCCATTGCCAAAGGTAACGATGGCCAGATCGTCGCCATCTCCATCCACGCCGACCTCGCCGAAACCGATCCTTTCGGATGGGTCGGGGTAAGTGTGCATCCAGCCTGCGTCCCCGGCTTCGTGCAGGTCCCGCATCGGGTAGAGCGCGATGGGTTCCAGAAACACGACCAACCGCTGTTCTTCCCGGGCCAGCCGCACGCATTCACGCAGCATTCGTGCAGCGTCGGCGCCGTTCGATGGGCAGGCCAGGATCAGCCCCGGAATATCGCGCAAAACCGCGACCGAGTTGTCATTGTGGAAATGCCCGCCAAAGCCCTTTTGATACCCCAGCCCGGCGATGCGAACGACCATCGGGTTGGTGTACTGACCGTTCGAGAAGAAGGGCAGGGTGGCCGCTTCACCGCGCAACTGGTCTTCGGCGTTGTGAAGATAGGCCAGGAACTGGATTTCCGGCATGGGCGTAAACCCGTTCTGAGCCATCCCGATGGCTAGGCCCAGAATCGACTGTTCGTCCAGCAGCGTGTCGATCATCCGGTCAGGGCCGAAACGGGCCTGAAGCTTTTGCGTCACGCCATAGACACCGCCTTTGCGCCCGACATCTTCGCCCATCATCACGATCTCGCCGTGTTCAAGCATCAGGTCGCTCAGGGCCCAGTTGATCAGGCGTGACATGATCTGGGGTTCAGCATGTGCTTTGAGGTCGCCGCCGAATACCTCAGCCCGATGTTCAGCTGACGGGCCATTGGTCGGGGCACAGGGGCGTGCGGGCGGGATCAGGCTGGCCATCACGTCACCTGCGGTTTTCAGGCGAGGGCGGGTGATCGCCTTGTCGGCGACGCGGGTGACGCGGTCGCAGGTGTCGGTGTATACCTTCAGCGCGTCATCCGGTTGCATCGCACCGGATTGTTCCAGCAGACGGACGGAGTGCAGAAGGGGGTCGTTCGCCTCTTCGGCTTCGACCTCGGATTTTGGCATATAGGTGGTGGGCATGTCCGCCCCGGCGTGGCCATACAGGCGCACCGTGCGGATGTGCAGAAATGCGGGTTTCTTACGGCTGCGGACATAGGCGGCGGCTTCTTGTGCGACACGGTAGGTTTCGAAAATGTCGAGCCCGTCACACGTGAAATACTTCAGTCCCGGTCGATGAGAGAATGTTGCGGCAATCCAGCCTTGTGGTGTCTTGGTCGAAATTCCGATCCCGTTGTCCTCGCAGCAGAACAGCAGTGGCAGGGGAACCGACTGGTAAGACGTCCACTGCGCGGTGTTGAATGCGCCTTGCGCGGTGGAATGGTTGGCCGAGGCATCACCAAAGGAACAATAGACGATGGCGTCGTCCGGCATTTCCGCATGTTCGGGTTTGTGACGGCGGGCTGCCCCGATTGCATAAGCCGCGCCGACTGCTTTGGGCAGGTGGCTGGCAATGGTCGAGGTCTGCGGCGGGATGCAAAGCGCTTTTGACCCCAACACCTTGTGCCGCCCACCGCTGATCGGATCATCAGAGGATGAAGCGAAGGACAACAGAATATCCCATGTCGGGCTCTGCCCCGGCACCTGATCGGACCGGGCGATCTGAAACGCGGCGTCGCGGTAGTGTAGAAAAGCAGGGTCTGTCGGGCGCAGGGCTGCCGCCACGGCGGCCATCCCCTCGTGACCAGAGGAGCCGATGGTATAGAATCCCTGACCCGCTTTCTGCATTGCCCGGCTTTGGCGGTCCAATGCGCGGCTGAGACATTGCGCGCGATATAGCCCGACCGCTTCGGACGCTGTCAGTGGGCCAGACGGCGTCGCGCCAGCGGGGAAATCCCGTGCCGCAACCCGGCGCAGGAAGTTGTCATGCACAATGGTTGCGCGATCCATTTTTGTCGTCCTCAGGCGAAGGCTTGCAGGCCCGTTTGTGCGCGACCCAAGATCAAGGCATGAACATCATGCGTGCCTTCATAGGTGTTCACGGTTTCCAGATTCACCATGTGGCGGATCACGTGGAAATCCTGGCTGATGCCATTGCCGCCGTGCATGTCACGTGCGTGGCGGGCGACCTCAAGTGCCTTGCCGCAATTGTTGCGCTTGATCAGACTGATCATTTCCGGCGCTGCGCGGGCTTCGTCCATCAGACGACCCACGCGCAGAGCGGCCTGAAGGCCCAAGGCGATTTCGGTCTGCATGTTCGCAAGCTTCAGCTGGAACAGCTGCGTTTGCGCCAAAGGGCGACCGAACTGTTTTCGGTCCAGACCGTATTGCCGCGCGGCGTGCCAGCAGGCCTCGGCTGCGCCCATCGATCCCCAGGCGATACCGTATCGTGCGCGGTTCAGGCAACCAAATGGCCCTTTCAGACCTTCGACACCCGGCAACAGAGCATCTTCCCCGACCTCGACATTGCTCATCACGATCTCACCGGTGATCGAGGCGCGCAGCGACAGTTTGCCTTCGATCTTCGGAGCTGAAAGACCGGGTGTGCCTTTTTCAAGAACGAAACCCTTGATCTTGCCGTCATGCGCGTCTGATTTGGCCCAGACAACAAACACGTCAGCAATGGGCGCGTTCGAGATCCACATCTTTGACCCGTTGAGGACATAGCCCCCATCAGTCTTTTTTGCGACGGTTTTCATGCCGCCGGGGTCCGAGCCTGCATCGGGCTCGGTCAGGCCAAAGCAGCCAATAGACTCACCGCTGGCCAGTTTCGGAAGGTATTTCCGGCGCTGTTCATCCGTTCCGTAGGCATAGATCGGATACATGACGAGGCTGGACTGCACCGACATCATCGAGCGGTAACCGCTGTCGACCCGTTCCACTTCGCGTGCGACCAGACCGTAAGTGACATAGCTGGCACCGATGCCGCCGAATTCTTCGGGGATAGTCGTGCCCAGAAGGCCCATTTGACCCATCTCGCGAAAGATTTCGGGGTCTGTTTCTTCATTGGCGAAAGCCTGGGTCACACGGGGCAGCAGTTTGTCCTGCGCGTAGGCGTTGGCCGCATCGCGCACCATGCGTTCGTCTTCGGCCAGCTGGTCTTCCAGCAGAAAAGGGTCATCCCAAGTGAAAGGGCCAAGCTGGGGGCGGGATTGTGGTTTCATGAGAGTTTCCTTTCTACAGCGGCTTTGAGACGTGCAAGCCCCGCTGCAATTGTATCTTGGGCATAAGCAAAGCTCAGGCGAAAATGTCCGGGCAACCCGAAGGCGCGACCGGGAACCAGAGCGACACCGGCATCTTCCAACAACCAGGTGCAGAAGTCAGCGTCATTTTTGAACGGTCCTCCCTGATCCTCAAGCAGTCCGGCGCAGGAAGGAAAGGCGTAAAACGCCCCGTCGGGAGCCGCGCAGCGCAACCCCGGAACCGTGTTCAACCCTGCAACCACCAGATCACGGCGTTCGGAAAAAATGACCCGGCGTTCTTCCAACAGGTCCGGGCTGCCGGTCAGCGCCGCAAGCGAGGCCCATTGTGCAATCGAACAGGCGCCCGATGTAACCTGCCCCTGAACGGCCACCATCGCCTTGATCAACTCGACCGGCCCGATCCCCCAGCCGATGCGCCAACCGGTCATGGACCATGCTTTGGCGACACCGTCGACGATCAGCAGACGGTCGGCAAGGTCAGGGGCCGCCTCGGCCACTGAAACAAACGGAGTGAAGCTGAGATGGCGATAAATCTCATCCGCAAGAACCCAGACCTGTGGATGCCGAGACAGAACAGATGCGAGGGCGGCAATTTCATTCTGCGTATAGATTGCCCCCGACGGGTTCGACGGCGTGTTGAGCATCAGCCAGCGCGTGCGCGGTGTGATTGCGGCCTCTAACTGTTCCGGCAGAAGCTTGAATCCCTGATCCATCGGGCATGGCAGAATGACGGGCGTCCCACCCGCCATCCGCACAATGTCAGAATAGCTGGTCCAGTAGGGCGCGGGCATGATGACCTCGTCGCCGGGGTTCAGGCTGGCCAGCATCGCATTGGCAATCACCTGCTTGGCACCGGTGGACACAATGACCTGAGCCACTTCGGCTTTGGCCTGCCGGGCAACTTCGGCGCGCAGGTCGGGCACCCCGGCCGTCGGCGGGTATTTCGTCTTGCCGTCCAGCGCTGCCGCGTGGGCAGCTTCGACCACATGGGGCGGGGTCGGCAGGTCAGGTTCACCGGTCGACAGCGCCAGAACATCGCGCCCTTCCGAACGCAAGCGTGCGGCGGCCTCGGATATCTGCACGATTTCGGACAATTCGATACCGTTTAGTCGGTTTGCGCGGTGAAACACTGTCAATCTTCCTCTGGAGGTGACTGAGGTTCTATCTGCAAAGTAACTTGATAAAAATACGCTGTTTTGTATCGTTTCTGTGACTAAAACTCATAAGTGATATGCCCAGAATCAGCTCCCTCCCGTCTTTTGCCCTCATGCGCAGCTTCGAGGCTGCCGCGCGCCACGAAAGCTATACCATGGCAGCAGAGGAGCTTGGTGTGACGCAGGGCGCGGTTAGCCGCCAGGTGCGTGAACTTGAGGCTGCGCTGGGGGTGACGCTGTTTCGCCGGGTCGGGCGTGCCGTTCGCTTGTCGAAAGCGGGTCGCGCTTTGTTTGAAGAACTTGCAGGCGACCTAGAGCGGCTGAACGGTACGATCAATCGTGCGATCGCGGCCGGTGACGGTGCGTCGTTGCTGACCTTGGCGGTCCTGCCCACCTTTGCTACACGGTGGCTGGTGCCAAGACTGCCGGATTTCAAGCACCTGCATCCGGGGATCGAACTGGATTTGCATTCCTACACAACACCGTTCAGCCTGGAAGAGCGGCGCGTGGACCTTGCCATTCACTTTGGCCACGAAGACTGGCCCGGTGCGCGGCTACGCAAGCTGTTCCCGGAAAAACTTGTCGTGGCAGCCGCGCCCGTGTTGTTGGGCGACCAACGGCCTTTCGAGGAACAGCATGTGTTCGATCTGCCGCTGTTGCATCTGACCTCACGGCCCGGGCTATGGTCCGAGTATCATGCCAGCCTTGGGCTTGACGCCAGAGCGGTTTTTCCAGGGATGCGCTTTGATCAGTTCTCGATGCTGATCGAAGGCGCAGTTGCAGGGCTTGGGGCTGCGATTTTGCCGTCCTACCTGATCGAGGCCGAGTTGGCGTCGGGCGCGCTGGTCCAGACCGGGCAATTGGTGAATGCCTCGGGCAGCGCATATTTCATTGCAACGCCGACCGGGCAGAGGAACGAAGCCGTACAAGCATTTGCGGACTGGATCATCCGGCAAACGAAAAGGCATTTGTAAGGGTGCGGACGCGACAGATGGGTTACAGCATCCGGATGCCCTGCATGGTCTGGATGATTGCCAGATCCTGCTCGTAAAGCTCTGTAAATGCGTCAACGATGTCTGCGTTCCAGCCGGGCAGATCGAGTTCTTCTTCGACCTCATCGGGCCTGGCATAGTCTTCCAAAACCCGCGCAAGGTCTTCGCGTTGAGTGTCCTTGTCGAGGCCGGCACCGCCCCGCACGATGTCCAGAACATGCTGTTGACCGGTTTCAGTCAGAAGCGACGACAGCAACGCATATTCATCCACCAGAGGAGCGTCACCGGGCAGGCCCGCCATTGCGCGCGTGATATCCCCCAGAATCAGTGGCAGATGTTCGTTCTTCCACAAAGTGAGCTGCACCTGAGGTGCAAGATCGCGCAGATCTTCGATCATGCTCAACCAGCTCAGGCAACTCAGATCGGTGCTGGTCAGAATCTCCTGTCGGTGATCTTCATGGATCGACATCAGGACCTTGGGTATGAAAAAACCGGGGTTCACCAGACCGACAAATATTTCGACCTGAGCATCGTCCAGCAAGGTCTGCACATAGGCTGTCCGCTGCCCGGCAAAAGGGTAAATCTGTCCATGTTGCAGGGCAGAGCGTGTTGGGCCAAAGAACTTGTCGTTCGAGAGGATGACACGATCAACATTTGGATCATCCGGAAGAAGGGCGTGCAGCCCGTCCTGTGTTTCTGCATCAGACAAATCCTGAGCAAGGGCATCAGACAGAACCTTGACAAACTGACGTCCGCCGCGCGGTCCCAAGATCGCAGCACGGCTATCCGCCAAGGCCTGCTTGTTTGCCGAAAGCGAGGACAGCACTTGCCCTTCATCGGCGAAAGCGGCCCCGGCATGGATTACTACCTGCATCTTTTGTCCTTTTACCCTCAGGGGCTGTGTCCATCCCATTCCATGTCTTTGCGTCGCGTGAAAATCTGCAACGAACCAACCGTGCGGTTTCTGCACTTTCTCAGGAAATCGGGCAATCCCCAAGTTTGAGTTAAAAATGAGGGTTGCAGTCCTCTGTCGGACGAAGTAATCGACTGCCAGTGCCCCTATAGCTCAGCTGGTAGAGCAACTGATTTGTAATCAGTAGGTCCGCGGTTCGAGTCCGTGTGGGGGCACCATTACAAAATCAATGACTTACACTGATGTTGTGCCACTTGTCCTTTGTCGCTTTTTCGCACTAGGGGACAAATGGGGGACAAAGTGTATGAATTTCTGCATTTGGCGCGGGAGCCGACTCGAGTGCTGAGAGCTGCCGCCCTGCGCCCTTTTCTTCGTTATTGAGTGGCTGGCGATACGCGCGGCACGGTGCCGAATTGAAACCGGACGCAAAGTCGGGTTCTGGGGTGTCAAAAAAGATACCTTGAAAATACCTTTTCTAAGCTCTGCGTAGCTATGCAAGAGTTAACACATTGTTAACGGAGAATGTTTGTGAAGCACCTTATTTTACTCAGCCTGTCTGCACTTGTCCTTTCATCCGCGGTTGCATTTGCTCAGAATCAGTACAAAGAATCAGGCAAAACGCCACTAACCACTGAATCCTTTTGGAACCTTTTGACCAGCAAGCAAAACGCGAAGGTCTACAACGCCGCGTGTTGCAAAGTGTGCCGAAAAGGCAAGGCCTGCGGGGATAGCTGTATCAACCGGAGCTACACCTGTCACAAAGGTGTTGGCTGTGCCTGCAATGGGTAGAATTACCCTCGCGCAACAACCAAAGGCGGTTCTTTCGGAAAAGACCGTATGTCGAACCACTTGAAGCAAGTGCCATCCGCATTGCATTTGTCACCCATGTACAGTTGTGAGCCAGTTGTTCGGTGCCGGATCAGCGCCGCCCTGAACGCTCGTAGGTCGAGCAACCACCAACTTTCAATTACCTGTCCGTCGGGTCCGGCGTGACCGTAGAACATCCAGTCGCCATGGCCGTTTACAATCTTGGACAGTTCTGTTTTCGGCACCTGTGGGTAACTTAGCGCGGATCGTGAACTGGTGCGGGTATCTGGCGGCGTAAGTGCGCTCGCAAATTGCTCTGAAGCCTCCCGATTGAACGGGAAAGGCTGGTTTGCTTGCTTGTGGAACTTCTCACTGAACTCAAGGATCAATGGTAAGTCGTGCAAGGTTGCGCTGCGAATGCTTGCCTTTGCGGGTATTTGCATCGTCGCGCACTTTGTTTGTGAAGCATCCATAACGCATTCCTCCAAACCTACTTAAAGGGGTAACATATTACCCCAAAAATAGCAAGAACGAGACATGAACATTTGTCCCCACCTGAGGTATTTTGGCATCCGCCGTGAACGGGTACTTCCCCCTGAAAACAACGCTGGTTTTCCATTGCGCCGGATAGGGGTGAAGAGTTTGCGCGGATTGCCTATATCGTCGGAATGAAACGCTTACTTTTGCTTTTGATCCTTCTTGCGCCTAATGGGGGTTCAAGCAAACTCGTTCACCAATTGTTAACCAACACAATGCATTACCTGAACATGCTACAAGTTTGGAAAATAGAAGTGCCGAGGAATGGCAAATCAGCGAACAAGGCCCATGGATGGGCGTTGGCGCATACCGCTGACGAGGCAAGAGCGATTGCCGGTGTTCAAGAGGCAAAAGTCATTCGAAAACCGGGCCACCTATGGGTCGCAAGTAAACGGTTGGTTTGGGAAACGTCACGTACTGATGACCCGAGCAGTTTGGAAGCCGCCTCACAGGTTTCACAGTGAGACCAGAAAATAGACACAATTTCTAATCATTCCAACGGCGTTGTTCCTCAATAAGCAGCCCAAAATGTCGGTACTATCCTGCTGGAGCAGAGCCCGATCAGTGCCATAAGTAGTGGTCACAAGTCGAAACCACGACAGCAACGAAAGACCAAAGGCGTAGTTTCGACAATAGATGTCAAAAAGAAAAATAGGAAAAGTGAATGAAGAAATTATGCACCGCTGTTTGCGGGCTGTTGGTTGTGTCGGCCTGTGCGCAGCAACCCGCATCAATTGCTCCGGTGTCGATGGGTGATACTTACAGCAATGTATCGTGCGCAAAGGCAACTCAACTGTACAAGAACGAAGCGGCAAAGGTTCCAAGCCTTGTGTCTGCTCAAAAGCAGGCCGTAACAGGCGACGCATTGGGCGTTTTCTTGATTGGCGTTCCGATGTCCAGCCTGACAGGAGGGGATTTAGAGGGTGAAATCGCTGCAACGAAAGGCAAACTGGTTGCGCTGGCTGCAAGATTAGAGACTTGTGGCACATCTCCTGGGCAAGTGGCTTGGGGTTAACCCAAACTGACTGACTCTCTATTCAGGGTGAGCCGCACCGGAACTAGGTGCGGCTAATCCACTAATTGAGCGAAGCGCAAAATGTTCTTTGTCTCAAAAATTGCCCTGCATCCGACTACGCCCTTAGCATACGCCTGTCTTGGCAAAGATCCACCTCATGTTGTTTTTGGGAAGCCATGCGCCTCAAACTTCTAAGGGGCAATCTAAAAAACAAAACCTAATCGGTCCTGGCCTGCAAAATGCCGAAGTAAAGCCTCTGGAATGGTTGGTGGAACTTATAAAAGCCAGAGAGGGAAACTACAGAAACCTCCAAAATGAAGGCTCGTATCAGTAAGATTGAAATTGCGTCCGATTTGGAAACACAAACCACGTCAAGGAATCCAATTCTCCACGTCATAGCACATTTTGTGCTTCGTGGCTCGTTGATGCATACGGACAGTCTCCCAACGCAGGACAATTTACTAATCCTTAAGAGAATCGGTTCAATTTGGGCAAAATTGTGCGGATGGGGAGTAACGATATGGACAGAGAGTTCTTGGAGCGCGCCACTGAAATAGAACTAAGACTTGAGGCAGAAGGTTTGTTTCTCACCGCCGAAGCCATTCGGCATGTTGTGAATGCCTATGTTGTCGAACACACGAAGTACGACGACAACATGTGTGACCAAAATGCACGGCAAACCAAATCACAGTTAACTCCACTTTAACCAGTCTTCCTCGACTATATTCAAAACAAAATTCGAGGGTTTCATGACCACTAAACACTGGTTTGTTCAGGCGTTGGCTGAAATTGTTGAAGAGGCCAAAGACGAGGGATCTAAGAACACGTTATGTGGTTTGAGGACAGCTTTAGAAATTTTCTTAGAAGAGGCAAAGCTGAATGCTGATGACAGAGAAGCGGTTCAGGAATTGATATTGGAAAACACAGACCTGGAGTTTCAACCCAATATGGTGGCTTTGACTAACTGAAGCACGTGATTTCTGTGCGGACTAAAAGGCTACGACGACGTTGGGGAGGTTTTGTCTCGAACCAAGTCTACGAGTATAAAAAACTTTATTCTGCCGCAAGTTGTGTGTCTTAGCTTCAAACTAAAACACTGACTAAGCCTCGTTTGAAGTTACGCCAGTAGACCTTGGGCACAACAGGACTCATGCGATTCTATCCAGAACGCCGCATTGTTCTCCGCGAGCGAGCGGCACATAAAGCCAATTATCAATCAAAATCTTTCGCACTTGCTCAATAATATCCAAGACGACAGCCGCTATATTTACCCATCTTTGGTTTACCAGGGAGAACTTCTCATCAATAGGCGGCTCAGAAAGGACATGTACCAAGTGTGAGAGTAAGTCTTCAATCTGTACGTCATCCATGAAATCAAATGTTTCCGTAGTATCCATAAAAATCGCGACCTCTTCGGCTACGAAAGTTGAGATGGTTCTCAACGCGTAAACGTCGCTCGGCCTAACAGTCATCTCGATTAAGACACCCATAGCAATTAGGTCGAAGAAATTTGGTGCGGGAACAATTCTTCCAAAACCAACACTCAGTTGGATTCCGAAGTGCGGTTGCAGGATCTTCCAGGCATGCTCGACTTGAAGAACTGATTTGGCCAACGCCAAAGTCACGTCCTGAATCGCAAGAGGGGTTGTCGTTGGGCAAAACACTTATTGATACCACCTAGAGTTGCATTTTGATATTCTCGAGGGAATCATAATGGCGCATTAACGCGAGAAATATTTTTGTTGAGCGCTGTCATAACTTCACCTGTGGATAAGCCCGCCAAGTTTGTTGAGTTAGACAGTCATTAACTCCTACCTGCTAGGGACTCGGTTGACGTTTTCGGTTTCAAACCAAAGGGGGCGAGTTAGTGAAAACCTTTTTACTTTTTTTAGGTACAATTCTAATTGCTGCGCCAGTTTCCGCGGACTTGACGAAATCGAGCTTCTTTACAAATGACTTTTTCGGAGACGGTCGGGACCGCTGGCGCTCAGCGAGTTATACTGTGTTTTTGGGCTTCGAAGGTGAGAAAACAGGAGGTATCGCCCACGACTTTCGTTTTCGCGCCGAAATAATCTCTCCGTGGGGTTCAAAGAAACAGCCGACAAATGATGACAGGCCTTATGTAGGGATGTTGGGCTTTGGGCTTTTTGTAAACGAGAACTTCGGGAAAATTCAATACAACGCTGGTGCTGAAATCCTACTAACGGGAGACCAGACGAAAATCGCTGATTTCCAACAGGGCTTCCACGATTTGACTGGAATCGCAGGATATTTACCCAAAGACATGCCCCACAACCATGTTGGTGACAGTGTGACAGGAATGGTATCTGCGGAAGTTGCAAGAGGCTTTTCTTTGACCGAAGGGTTCTACGTAAGACCATTTGTCGGAGCGCAGGTTGGTTACGAAACTTTCGGACGGATTGGTCTGGACATCCTGGTGGATGGATACGCTGACGCCCAAAGGTACGTTCGCGACCCAGTATCCGGGTTTTTACAGCCATCATCGCCGGAGCGAGCCTCAAAGATGAATGATATGTCCTTCTTAATTGGTGCCGACTACACGTATGCCACACATAGCGACTTTTTCCCCAACTGGTCTGACGTTGAAATGACCAATTCCCGTTTGAGAGTTCGAGCGGGTGTTCAGGTTCGGATCCGAAAAGCCTCAACGTTTTTTGGAATTACCTACTTGAGCAAAGAATTCGAATCTCAGGTTGAAAGCCAAACGATTGGAGTCCTGTCACTCGAATTTCCATTCTGAGATTGGCCTTTAAGGAAGTGTTAGGCTGCATTTCTTATTCTTTCCGTCACACAATACCAAGGGTCTCCCATTGCATCATGAATGAGTGACGGGCCCGGAGACTTTAGAAACAGGAAAAAGGTTATGAAGGAACTGTCGAAGAACTGCCAGCAATCAAAATGGATGACAATGCCACGAATGAAGCTTTTCGTACACGCTGGCATAGTGATGCTAGGTGTCAGCGTAGGATGTACGGCATTCGCCAGCGACAAATCCGGTAGACAATCTTCAAAGATGTTTCCGCCGGAAAACTGCATAGGTAAAATCGATTGGTCAAAAGTTGGAATGGCTGACGGACGACTCGGAATAGAGCCCGGCTACTTCAACTACTATGTGCAGCGTTGCGCTCGTTGGTCGAGGAAACCTGACAAGGAGGCATATTTTCAGGCCTACCAGCAGGGGATTCTGTCCTACTGCACACCTGAGAACATCTACCAATTGGCTCGTAGCGGCGCTGTTGCGATTGACTCATGCAAGAATACGGCTGCGATCCGCAAAGCCGTTCAAGATGGATTCGCGAACCTTCTCAATCAGTGAAGGAACGAGACGGTTTTGGTCCTACTTTCGTTTACGGTGATTGAACTAATCTAACTAGTTATCGAAGTAACAGAGCGCATTCCTCGGACTAGCCCAGCCCTAGCGGCTGGGCTTTTTTTCAATTTTTAGTGTGTGGATTTTATTAAAAGAGCTATCTTTTGAGTATGATACGGCTGATATTTGCATTGATTTTTCTCGCCAGCTCGGCAAGTGCCGCTAGCCTGCATGTGCGTGACGCCGACACGATTGTTGTCGATGGAACTCCGGTTCGACTGAACGGCGTCGATGCCCCCGAGCTCGGGACAAGGTCAGGTCAGGACGCAAAGCGCTGGATGGTGAACTATCTGCGCGGCAAATCCATTTCATGCGATTTGAACGGTGAACGTACGCACGACCGCTGGGTTGGTGTCTGCTATGCCGACGGCCTGGACATAGGAGCCGCTTTAATCGCCGCTGGGCATGCCTTGGACTGCCGTAGGTACTCAGGTGGCCGATACCGGCATTTGGAGACGGCAGCGGCTAAATCGCGGCTTAGAACGGCGGATTATTGCAGGTGAAACCTATGAGGCAATATCTGCTCTGCCGGACGGACCTGCCGTTCGTTCTATCCGCAATGAATTAGTTGAGCCGAAGCCCCGCTAGGTAGGAGAGAAGAGGAGAAAGGAGAGCAAAACTATAACTGTTGTCTCGTCTCTGCCATTCACCTAGCTTGAAAGCGTTCGACTTAATCCACTTTGTTATATGAGGTTTGCTATGAAAATTGGCTTTGCCGTTATTGTAACCTCCATTTTTGCAGTTTCAGTTTTGTCCTTGTCGCTCGTTCTGGGTTCGACCGCTTCAGCTCAAGAAACTTCTTTGATTGGAGCTAATGGAAAACCAGTAGTCATAGGGGCAAAGAAGAAACCGAGGAAGTCGGGCCTCTGTCTTGATTATGGCAAAACGAGGCTTGGTAATGGGCAACCATACCGCGTAGTCGAGCCTACAAGAACTATTACAAGTCACGAAGGTATAGACTTCTGCAAGAGCGCAGGTTCTCCCGTGATTTCGCCAGTTGACGGCAAAATCCGATATATAGAGTGGGACAACAAAACCTATGGCGGAGTTGTAGGAATAACTACCGGATTCTCTGTTAAGCACCGAGAAGGTGCGAGCGGGTCCCGCGTCTTTGTCGAAATGGTTCACATTGTTCCCGTAGAAGGTTTGAAGCGGGGACAATCTGTTCGCGCGGGGCAAATCGTTGGCCACGTCCAAAAAGCAAATCGTCCGAGCATTGGCAAAACACCTCACGTCCACTTTGCAGTTCGGTGGTGCAACGACTGGCCTACTTGTCACTTGGATCCCAACTTTTTTTGGCGTGACGGACCAAGGAAGGTTTCCTGCTTTGACAAGGATAAGGCGATACCCAAAGGCCGAATGGTGGCTCCGATACCTTGTTGAGGGAAGCTCAATAAAACATGGTCCTTGAGCGTAGAATAGCGGCGGTCCTCGCCTCCGACATGGTAAGCTTCAGTCGCCTGATCGAACTGGACGAAGAGGGTACGCTAGGTCGTCAAAAGAAATACCGACTGGAAGTCGTAGAACCAACAATTGAACGACTTAGCGGCTCAATTATTAAGTTTACCGGTGATGGTTTGCTGGCAGAGTTCACTTCTGTCGTGCAAGCGGTCCAATGCGCCGTCCACATCCAAAACGAGATAGCCGAGCGTGAGGAGGAGTTCTCTGACGAAAGAAAAATACAGTATCGCATGGCCATAAACCTTGGCGATGTAGTGTTCGACGATGGCGATATTTTTGGTGATGGCGTCAATGTTGCAGCTAGGCTTGAAAGCTTGGCCCCTGCTGGTGGAGTCCTGGTATCCGGTTCCGCCTACGATTTACTAAAGAACCAGGTTCCAGTTCGGTATCACGCCCTCGGGAAAAAGAAACTCAAGAACATTGCGACGCCCGTTCGTGTTTATTCGGTTGAGACCAAAACAGTTGGGATGGGTGCTAAACCTAACCTTGTTCTACGTTCTAGACGTTATGTCGGCGCGTTAGCAGCAGCTGTAGTTGTTGCTGCGATAGGTGCGGCGTATTTGGTTGACTTTGGGACCCTTTTTGAGCGCCCAACCCTGGAGAAACGGTTCTCGGCGATGGTGCTTGGAGCGCAAGAGGTTCTCAAGGAGCAAGGTTATCTAACCAGTTTTGAAAGCGGCGTACTCGGGGATACTACTCGCTTGGCAATTTCTGATTTTCAACAAGCACACGGGCTTGAGAAAGATTCATTTTTAAATACCAAGACTTTGTCGTCCCTTGGCGTGAGTAATGAACTGCGTGCCTCAGACTGGGACGACGTCCTTTCCTCCGCTCATATAGCTCAACTTAGAGCGCCAGAGGTTTTTGAGTATGTTAGTCCCGATGACCGGCTAACAAGAGCTGCGAAATCATTAGAAAGCTTGGAATTCGCGTTCGGAAACATTGGGGACAGCCTTTATCTCGCAGTTGCTCCTTTGGCCGGTATGCCAAGTACAACTGCGATGGGCTTGGCGGAAAATTCAGGTGGTTATCTCGTCTCGATTTCTTCGGCTGCAGAGAATGAATTTGTCCACCACCTTACGAGCAGAGATCCAAAGTTCTGGCGTTTAAGTGGGGATGGAAACTCTTGGGTAGGCCCCGGTATTGGATTGTTTCAAGAAACAGGAGCAAAAGAACCTAATGGTGGGTGGCGCTGGCACAGTGGCGAAGACGTCATGTTCACCAATTGGTTTTTTGATCAGCCAAACGATTGGGGAAATTCTAACGAGAACGTAGCGACCTTTTGGCATCCAACCCGCAGGAACTCGTCGGAAATCCAAGTGCAACATTCACCTACATGGGGAGATGACGTGGGTTGGTTCTATTCATTTGTAATTGAGATTGATTAGTAAAGAATATGGGCTCATAGCGGGCGAATGGAAAAGCTCAAAGGATGGAGCATTCAGGTCAACGGATCTGACTTCTCACTCTCGCCGCTGCGAACGATTTGCATATCGTCCGCATCGTAGGGCTGAAGTAGGTCTAAGGCCTCTTCAGGGTTTCCCGACAACCATTGCTCGTAGTCGTCCGGCTGCAGGATCACCGGCATTCTTTGCGGGTGTATTGGTTTTACAATTTCATTCGCTGTCGTGGTGATAACGGTGTAAGTTGCTGCTTCTTCCGGCCCGTCCTTGCCCTGATAGCGCGACGTCTGCCACATTCCGGCAAACGCAAAAGGCGGGCGGTCTTCTTCACCCTTGAGGGCAAACCAGTAATAGGTTGCAGGGCTACGTCCCTTGGCTTCACAGAACGAACTGGCAGGAACCAAACAGCGCCTTTCCTCGAAACTGCCACGCCAAAGCCCGCTTGAGCGCACCTTGTCATCTCGCGCGTTGTTCCAAGCTCCAGGTTGGATAATTGCCCCTGTCTTCTTCGATTTCTTCGTGGTTCGAAACCCCCAACTAAGCTGCACGAGTTCCCGCTTTCCATCCTCAGCCAGCCTGACAACCGGGGCCATGTGCTTTGGATAAATTGCGGGCAGCGGTTCAGCATTCCCGAGGCGGTTCTGTTCAACTGCTACATCAAACAGCTGGCGCATTGCTTCTGCGGGAGTGGTGTTTGAGTACAGGTTGCACATAAGACAACGGTCGGCTTCTTAAACCGTTTGGACAAGCTCCAGAAGTTCGCTATCTGTTCCGCATGTCTGACTGGCCTTATCGAATCCCCTTTGACCTTTACAAGGAACTTGAATCCCGGCGAGTTGACGACTGGCAAGCACCGCTGCGTGCTTGGGCCAAATCCCACGGCCTAAGGATTAAGTTGCACTGGTGGCCTTACCTTGAACAGCAGATAGACGATTTGCATTCACGGCGGTACACGGCTGGGTCACAGGACCACTGGGCAGCAATACGTGACTGGCTGGTTCGGAATGACGTCCCTGTTCCAAACAATCTGCCGGGGTGGCCAGAACAAGAATAAGGGATGGCTGAGGTGGTCGAGCTAGGCGCGTCGTGCCATCACTTCAAAGTGGGAAGAATGGCACACTAAACCCACACGCTACTCTTTAGTCGATTTCACAAGTACTTTGCCGTACTCAAATTGGTCGCCTGCCGGGAAGACTAGCCAGCTCATGCATTTGGTGTATAGATTCCCATATTGGCTTCATTTACTTCAGGAGTGCGGATTGTGAGCGAAAGCGGGCATTTTTCATATGAATGTGGCGATAAAGCGAACGCTAAACTAGACGTAGTTTTTATTCACGGTTTGACAGGCCATCCGCATGAAACCTGGACATCTACCAATGCAAATGGGACAACTTGTTTTTGGCCTTACTGGCTTTCTGAGGACATTTCAAACGTTTGCGTTTGGACCGCCGGATACCCTTCGAGCCTGTTTGAGAAGGTCTCTAGAAAAGAAATGGATATGCATGAGAGAGCAACGAGTTTGCTCGAACTATTCGCGGGTGAAGGGCTGGGAACTAGACCGTTGGCCTTTGTGTGCCATAGTCTCGGCGGACTCATCGCGAAAGAACTCCTGCGTGCTGCTACCGAGAGCCGTGATGAAGACTTGAATGGCATTGCGGACAACACCAAGTTGGTGGCTTTTTTGGCTACACCACACAAGGCACCAGGCTTGGCAAAGGCTCTAAAGTTTGCGCTTCCGAGACTTAGTTCAAAATATATAAATGTCCTGGCTGATGATACTGGATTCTTGTCCAATTTGTTTGACAGCTACAGGAACCTAGCGGCGAAAAATGAAATAACGACATTAGCCTATTATGAGAAACATAAGACGAAGGGGGTCGTTACCGTTGTCACGAGAGATAACGCCGACCCGGGCGAATTGAGTTTCAACCCGGTCGCTATAGATGCCAACCATGCAGAAATTTGCAAACCGAGCAGCCGAAATGAACAACCGTATATTTCTCTTAAAAGGCAGATCAAGAAAGTAGTTGTGAGCCTTCAGAACGATGATGATGATGATGATGATGAAGACTCGGTGCACGATAACGAACCAGCAGCAAGTGTAAGCTTTTTCTATCTTTCAGTGCGGGAATCCCGAGAACGTGGAGCTGCCCATCTGGCATTGGGGATCGAGAATTATGGCACTCAAAATACCCTCCTAAGAAGCTTACGTTTTAACATAGAAAACTGGATTGCCCTTATAGAGCACATGCCTACAGAAAGTTTTCGGGTTTCACCACCAACTGTGCCGCCCATATTGCAATTGAGCATAGTAAACCCAGCGCGGTATTACGAGTACTTCTTTAGGTGTACAGAGCAAACCAATAATTCATACGAAGTTGAAGAGTTGCAGTCTGGTAGGGCTAAGCATTTTCGCCTGAATCTTTTCAGTAAAGAAGCTCCCACAGACTTGCCGAATTTACAAGTCTCGAGGGTTGAAGAGTTGGTAAACAGAAATTCGTTTGAAAAGGATCCTGTGTTAGGAATTTTCATTGTAAAGATAAGATGTTGTATCGTCCTAGCGGATGGACAGGAGGCCGATCCTTTCTTTTTTTTGACGACATTGGGTGGCGGTTTGTCAAAGACGGAAATCCAGGTTCCACATCCTTTGCTGGTCAATGAAAGTGGACAAACTGTTACACATGAAGCGATATTTGAATTATTCAAAGGCTGCAAAGTTGTCGGTAACTTAATTCTGAATGATCTTGGCAGTAGAATATATCCGAACGAAAAATTCGAACATACTTGGACGAACAGCGCTTCACGCCACGCAGATTATTAAATTCGTTTTTGAAAGAAATGAAACTCTCTTTGTTTATACAATGAGATTTGTTGATAAGATTTTCTCTCAACCCACCGCTTTAAGGTTTCTTCAAAGAAAGTTCCTCGTCTGCCGCAGCCAGCGCGATTTCCAACTCTTCATCGGTCATGTCTTCAAGACGTTTGTCGCCTGCTGCCATGGCATAAACGCGGCGGGCAAATGCATGCTCACACTCAGCTTTATCCCGCGTAATTTTGCCAAGCGTGGTTCCGGCAATAATGGCATGGTGAAACACGGCAGGCCCGCATTGTTGTCCTTCCTTTGCAGGCACAACGCTTACGAATAGGGGCTTTCTATTCGCCTCAGTGACAACTGCGGTTTCCAGCTTGTCTAGTCGGCGTCTGATGCTCATGCGTCCACACCAATCCGTTTGCTGTCGGCGGCTATGTCAGCCAACAACTCATCTAGATCCAAAACGCCAATCGTCGGCTCTGTGGCGTCGTTGTCATGAATTATCCACTCATCAAACGGCTCTGAGATGTTGGCAGTAAGACGGGCCACGACTTCGCGCACCTCATCTTCATCCGTCATGTCTTTCGGCAAGTGGATAATCGCCGTCATTTTCTTGGTGCCCTTCCGGGCTTCCAGCTTGGATATCCTGCTCTTCACGCTCATGTTGTCTGGCTCCCTCAAAGTTGATCCGCGTCTGATTCAAGAAAAACACTTCGCTGCCCGGTAGGGTTTACGAGTCTGGTGAACGCGCTCTGATCCTCTCGCGGCTTGCGTTCGTGCAAGTTGCCACCGACGTACGCGCTTAGAATGACTGGTTCACCATCGTCTTTGCCTTTGAAGGGGGCAGAGATGTAGATGACCGTTCCGTGGCTGTGTGTTTGCTCCAATCTCTGGACTCGGTTCCTGATGGTCATGTTTGATGCTCTTCTCGAGTTGGGTTGCAGTCAGCGCTTTTGGCCGCGTCGAGAAATGCTGAGAAAAGAACAGCGCTACCGGTTTCGTGCTTTGAAAACTCGACACATTGCCGAGCCACTTCGTCATCAACACGGCAATCCATAATAAGGGCAGCGATTTCTAAAGGTGACGCATTGGCAGTCAATTGGTTCAACGGTGTTTCACGCATACGTTCAGCTGTGGCCTGCAATCGCTTTACCAGTAGGTTCGACGCGCCCGAGTTTGAGACGGCACTCTCCAACTGTCTGCTTTCCAAAGCTGCCAACCTGTTTCTGATGTTCATTTCTGTGTCTCCAATGCTGTGATCCGGCGCTCAAGCTCAGTGGTTTCAAGAACCCGCCTGTACTGCTCTATCAGCCCCATGACGGTTGCTCCCTCCAACGGGGTTATCTCGCCCTGAGAAACAGCCTGTAAGACCGCTTGTGCGGCCTCAGAGGCCTCCTCTGCGGATTGGATGGGTGGCAGGTCGAAACTGACAGGTGAGTCCTTTCTGGTGGGCGCTATCCGCTCAAGGCAAAGACGCAGGGCCGTGCTGTCGCCCTCAAGCGCCATATCCACTGCCTTTTGGGTGATGGCCTCGGACTGCCCTTCAAGCAGTTCCTCAACTGCTCTTGTGACTCGGTGTCGGGTTCCGCGTGGCTTTCCGGGATTGCCTTGAGCGAATTTCCCGTTCTCGTCAGTATACGTATTGGCCACGTTTTTTCGTTCGGTTTCATCCGCCATCGCTCATGCCTCGCCGTGTTTGGTTATTGGTGCAGAAGGTGTCCGTTTCCCCCAGACCCCCTGGTAGATTAAGGATGTCTCAAAAATTGCGACGTGGGAGCGCTGAAAAAGGCCGTTTACGTCTTCAATATTGCGACGTGCTGTCTTCATTTTTGAGACGTCCTTTCCTTACACGTCTCAAAATTTAAGACGGTCACGTCTTCAAAATTGAGACAGGGTTTAGTTTTTCCACCTTTGCCAGTCGGGTTGTGTGCAGCGGCCTTATGAACACGAAATTCATTGCCTGGTGCCCACTGCCGGTACAGCATCCGTCCGCCCCTACGATTGCTGTGTGGCATCTCTATTTCTGTAAGCTCGTAGAGGGCTGAGCGAGCTTCGCCGCCAAGGCCAAGCTGGGCTGGCTTTGTGACAACCAAAAAGCCTTTGGCCTGCAAGTCGTGGAATGCACGAGCAGCAGTGTTCATAGCCACACCAAGCGCTTCTGCGGCCTGCCTGACGCTGAATTGGATCTTTCCGTTGTTGTTGGCCTGCGGGCCTCGCCATTCAAGCTTGAGCCAAGGGTACAACGCCTGTGCTACAGGGGAGAGGGCCCGCCAAGCGGGCTCCTCCATCATGTTTCGCACGAGTTTTGTCCAATGCTCGACGCGTTGCTCGTTTTTCTTATCGCGCCCCATTACCCCACCTGTTCCCTGTTGGCGACGTTCAACAGAGCCCTCAAAACTTCAGGCAGTAGGGACGCTTCAAACAAAACGCCTCTATTGGTGCGGCGTAACCCCGTCTTAGTTTTTGACCAGATGCGGAATTCTACAACGTCGCACCCCGGATGGGGTTTTGCGTCCACAGGCTCGCGGGAGATGCGTATTTCCTCCCGCTCATTGCATTTAATAACAACCATCATGACCGAGCCTCCCCATAATGAAGGCTGGCAATCAGACGTGCAGCGGTTTCGGAAAGGCCGTGTTTGCGGCGCAGGGTGCGGGCTTGGAGCTTGTGCGTTTTCATTAGCGCACCTCCTGACCGTCGATCCGGGTGACTTCGCTGACGAGAAAGTAAATACCGAACTTCTGACGTCCGGTGTCGGCGTCGCCCCGATACATCTTGCATTCGATGTTCACGCCGTCATCGCGGCGCAGGGGCAGTACCTGGTCCGACAGGCGGCAGTAGCTGGCCGCATAGAGTGGCGACCGCATCAGACCCTCAAGGACTTGGCGCTTGTGCTTGGAGGCATAGATTTCACGCGGCTCATGACCCGGATCTGTGACCCGGTAGAGTGCCGGAGCCGTTAGGTTGGGGAGGTCTGCCCAGCGATACACGCGCAGCGCGTTGGTAGGTGGGCGTTCGACTTCAATTGTTGTCTGAGTATTCATGTTTCTGCTCCTTGGTTCTTGCACCAACGGGCTGAAACGGTTACATTTGCAACTGTCTCACCAGCCGCAATCGTATACCGCCCGCGCCCTGTATCGGGGTGCGGGTTTCTACGCGGCGGTACGCTGCGCCTTGGCTTTCTCAACTAGATTTTGGATTTCGGATTCAGACCAGCGCGTGGTCCCTTCCAGTTTGACCGGTTGCGGGATTTTCCCTGCTGCGGTCCTGCGCCAGACGGTGGCGACACTACAGCCAAGAATGGCTGCGGTATCCCTCACCGAGAGAAGGCGGTCTCTCGTGACTGCATTCATCTTTGCTACCTCGCAATTAGTTGCGAGGTTATGCTATGAAATTGAATTATATGGATAAATCAGACAAAATTCAGGAAAGTGAGGGTATCTTGTCCATACAGAATTACCCAGAATTTAGGTATTCTGTCCCCCTCTGTCCGGATGAAAGCCATAGCTGCTCTTCAACCTCATTTCCAAAGGGAAAAAAAGTACCCTTGTAGCCGTTTGATTTGACGGCGATATCAGCCAGTCGTGTAAAGTTCTCCCCCTTCATGCCCGGGATTCCGTCACAAAATCGCGTCAGAAACCCTTCAAAGCCCCGAACCGGAAGGTGCCTTGCAGGTCTAAAACCAGTAACGCTAAAAAAAATATCAGCCGCATCGCGAACAAGGTAGTGGTGAACCCAGTTTGGCGGCGCGCCCTTGGTATTTATTTTGCCCGAAAATGCCGCAATAAATGCCTCTACGGCGTGTAGCTCGCCCTCTACCATCTCCAATCGGGTGGTAATCGCTGACCTCGCCACCTCTAAGGCGTCTTCAAACTGAATCTTGTACGCAAACCTACGAACGCTTCGAGGGACTGCATCTACTTTCCCCGCAACTTGTTTCTGAATCTGAAGCGCATCTAGCAATGCATCCCGCGCCTTTCTCAAATCCCCGACGCTAGGCACACCATCAAAAGCAAAGAGAATCTGAATTGTGGCGATCCGACAAAACAGTTCTTCCGACCTTGTGGTGTTTAACAGAACCATGTCATCGGCGCTAAGGCCCTGCAGCCAAGCAACGGCTTTGAATTGCTCGGTGTCTGTTATCTTAGTCTCAATGCCGCGCTCGTTAAGCTCATCAACAACTTTTTGAATTCTTGGTGTCGATGGATACATCCAGCCGTAGTATTTTGCCGAACGCTCGGGCGGTAAAAGAGCTTCAAATAAACCCTTTGGCGGCTGGAGTGGTTCGCTCATAGCCCCGTCCCCCTAAGCGTCATCACGTCTGCGCTTTCCCGTGTCACCAGTTCGGCCCACTTATCCAGAGCAACCGCGCGCTCTGCCAGCAATTCTGCCTGATTGTAGACACGAGCGACGGCGCTTGGTTTTGAGCCAGTTGCCGCGTGGTTCAAAACGTGGACGTGTCGCGGTTTGCTGCCGCTCCTTTGATAGCATTTATTGCAGCAAAGGAGACGAACTATGGGACTGAAACGGACGGACGAATTT
>NZ_JBQERO010000031.1:0-27329 GCF_056535125.1 Ruegeria sp. O4
GAAGGAAAATCTGATTTGCTGTCTTCACCATTGAGGCCGTCCAGCACGATCCTGACCTTCTGTTCCGCAGAGTAAAGTTTGCGCGTCGCGCGACGAATGTCTTTACGACTTTCTCGCCGTGGCTCTGCTTGGTTCCGGGTTTCTGTCTCATCTCCACTTCTTGGTGGCCACGATGTACCAGCAGCGCTATCGCCATTCATCAACTCCGCTAGACAGGAGAAAGGCCCCGGAAGAATTCCGTGGCCGTTTTCTCATATCTCCAGCCAAAATGACCTATTGAAACGTTTAGGTCATGTCGCGTGACACGCCACATATATTTCGTTCAGCGCTTCATACCTATCCGCATTTGGAATGACCGCAGTTGCGGCAGGTCATGCAGCCTTCGATCATGACCATGTCGTACTGACCGCAGGACGGGCAGGCTTTGCCACGTGGCGCGTCCAGGTTCACCACTTGCGCCTGGGGATCGGATTTCAACCCCATCCCTTCGCCTTCCAGAAAGCCGATGGCGACCATGTGCTGTTCGATCACGCCCCCGATCGCGGCCAGGATCGATGGGATATACTTGCCTTTGACCCACGCCCCGCCGCGCGGGTCGAAAACGGCTTTCAGCTCTTCGACCACAAAGGACACGTCCCCACCCCGACGGAACACGGCCGAGATCATCCGCGTCAGCGCCAGTGTCCAGGCGTAATGTTCCATGTTCTTGGAGTTGATGAACACTTCGAACGGGCGGCGGCGGCCCGAGATGATGATGTCGTTGATGGTCAGATAAATCGCGTGCTCGCTATCGGGCCATTTCAGCTTGTAGGTCGACCCCTCCAGCGATTGCGGGCGATCCAGCGGTTCGGACATGTAGATGACGTCGCCGCCTTCAATTTCATGAGGCGCATTCGCGCTTTCCCCCGGCACCTTGTCATCGCTTTCCGAAACGGTCAGAACCGAGCCGGTCACATCGTTGGGGCGATAGGTCGTGCACCCTTTGCAGCCCTGATCCCAGGCCTGCATGTAGACATCCTTGAATGCGTCAAAGCTGATATCTTCCGGGCAGTTGATGGTCTTGGAGATCGAGCTGTCGATCCATTTCTGCGCTGCCGCCTGCATCTTGACGTGATCCGACGGCGTCAGGGTCTGGGCATTGACGAAATAGTCCGGCAGAGCTGCGTCGCCAAACTTGTCGCGCCACATCTGAACGGCGTAATCCACGACCTCTTCTTCGGTGCGCGAGCCGTCTTTTTGCAGAACCTTGCGGGTGTAGGCATAGGCAAAGACCGGTTCAATCCCTGACGACACGTTCCCGGCATAAAGCGAAATCGTGCCCGTGGGCGCAATCGAGGTCAGCAGAGCGTTGCGGATACCATGTTCGCGGATCGCATCGCGGACGTCGTCATCCATTTGCTGCATCGTGCCGCTGGCCAGATATTTCTCGGCGTCGAACAGGGGGAACGCGCCTTTCTCCTTAGCCAGATCGACCGAGGCCAGATATGCGGCGCGGGCGATTGCGTGCAACCAGCGTTCCGTCTGGCGCGCCGCCTCGTCGGACCCATAGCGCAGGCCCAGCATCAGCAGCGCATCCGCAAGACCCGTCACGCCCAGCCCGATGCGGCGCTTGTCCTGCGCTTCCGCCTCTTGCTCGGCCAGCGGGAATTTCGAGGCGTCCACGACGTTATCCATCATGCGCACGGCTGTCGCGACCAGTTCCTGCAACGCCGGTTCATCCAGATGCGCGGCATCCCCAAATGGTTCGGCAACCAGCCGCGCCAGATTGATCGAGCCCAGCAGGCAAGCCCCGTACGGCGGCAGAGGCTGTTCGCCACAGGGGTTCGTCGCGGCGATGGTTTCAACATAGCTCAGGTTGTTGGCCTGATTGATGCGGTCGATGAAGATCACGCCCGGTTCAGCATAATCATATGTGGCCTGCATGATCTTGTTCCACAGATCGCGCGCCTGAACGGTATGATAGATCTTGCCGTCAAACTGCAACTCCCACGGGCCGTCGGCCTTGACCGCCTCCATGAAGGGATCGGTCACCAGCACCGACATGTTGAACATGCGCAGGCGGGCCGGGTCGGATTTGGCGGTGATGAACTGTTCGATATCAGGGTGATCACAGCGCATGGTGGCCATCATCGCCCCCCGGCGCGAGCCCGCGGACATGATTGTGCGGCACATTGCGTCCCACACATCCATGAAGCTGAGCGGGCCAGAGGCATCTGCCGCCACACCTTTCACATCCGCGCCGCGCGGGCGAATGGTCGAGAAATCATAGCCGATCCCGCCCCCCTGCTGCATGGTCAGCGCGGCCTCTTTCAGCATGTCAAAGATACCGCCCATGCTGTCGGGGATGGTGCCCATAACGAAGCAGTTGAACAGTGTCACCTGCCGCGCGGTGCCTGCGCCAGCAGTGATGCGCCCGGCGGGCAGATATTTGAAATCTTCCAGTGCCTCGTAGAACCTGTCTTCCCAATGATCCGGGTCGTCCTCGACCCGCGCGAGGTCACGGGCGATGCGTCGCCAGCTGTCTTCAACCGTCTGATCGATGGGCGTGCCATCCGCCTGTTTGAAGCGGTATTTCATGTCCCAGATCTGCTCGGCGATGGGGGCGGCAAAGCGGCTCATTGGTGATTCCCTGTGCTGAAAGAGGTATCCAGACTAACACCCACTACACCTTGATGAAAGCCAATCCTGAGCTACAATGGATAGATAGCAAAGGGACGACTCTGTGGGAAAGCTGTGGATAAGTACGTGAACCTCATCAAACTTTCGGTTGGTTCGGAAAGCGTGGACTCTCTGATCGCGTGGCAAGACAGCCGCAAACCGCTTTATGAGGACGGATATCCGCGCCACGTAACCCGCATGTGGCCCAAACGTGATGCTGAGATTCTGAATGGCGGATCAATCTATTGGGTCATCAAAGGTGTCGTACAGTGCCGTCAGCGCATTCTGCGCCTGGACGAGGTGATCGGCGAGGACGGTATCCGCCGCTGCGCCATCGTTCTCGACCCTAACGTACATCGGACCCAGAACGCCTTGAAACGCCCGTTTCAGGGTTGGCGATACCTGAAGCCCGAAGATACACCAGCCGACCTTCCGAAAGGGCGCGCGCAGGATGACACCCTGCCCGATGATCTGAACCGCGCCCTTGCGGATATCGGTGTGCTGTAGTTACCGCAGCCGATCCAGCATTTCCGTCAGAACCGCCTTATCCGCCGCGTCGACCTTTGCAACCCGGCTGCGCCACAACGTGGCCTGCGATTGCAGGATCAGACCGTCCGACAGGATCTTGAGGTGGTTTGCCCGCAGGGTTTCACCTGAGGAGGTGATATCGGCAATTGCTTCGGCTGTTTCGTTCATGACCGTACCTTCGGTCGCTCCCTGGCTGTCGACCAGAGTGTAGTCGGCCACGCCCGCGTCGGTCAGGAACTCCCGCACCAGTCGGTGATATTTGGTGGCGATCCGCAGCCGGTGGCCGTGGGTGTTGCGAAATGCTGCTGCCGCCGCATCGAGATCGTCCAGCGTGTCCACATCGACCCAGCAGGCGGGTGTGGCAATGATCAGATCGGCTTTGCCAAAGCCCAGCTGCGCAATCTCTTCGACCTGCTGTTCCCAGCGTGGCAGCTTCTCATGCACCAGATCGATGCCGGTGACGCCCAGATGAATACGGCCCGACGCAAGTTCGCGCGGAATCTCACCCGCCGACAACAGAACCAGCGAGACGCCGTCAATCCCGTCAACCCTACCCGCATATTCCCTGTCCGAGCCGTTGCGGGACAGCATGATGCCATGTTTTTCGAACCATGAGACGGTCTTTTCCATCAACCGGCCCTTCGAGGGCACGCCCAGTTTCACACTCATTGCGCGGCCTCCTCGATTTCAAGCATCAGGTCCGGGCGGATCACGCCGCCGATCGCGGGGATTTCGGCCCCATCCCCCAAACGGCGCGTCAGCGCATCATAGCGCCCACCGGTGGCGACGGGCGGCAGGTCGGGACGGCCTTCGGCGTAGAACCCAAAGACAAACCCGTCATAATATTCCATCGATGTCCGGCCATATGACGCTTCGAAATCCAGCCGTGCAACATCGACACCACGCGCCTGCAGGGCGGCGATCCGCGCCTCTAACCGGTCCAGCGCCGGGGTGATCTGCGGCAGATCCACTGCCACATCCCGCAGCTGTTCCAGCGCGAAGGGCATGGTTTCACGCACATTCAGCAGCGTTTCCAACCCGGCCAGTTCATTGTCAGAGATCGGCGGCGCAGCGCGATCTTCGCGCAGGGCTTTGATCCTATCGGCAATCTCGGGCGCGCGACGCTTGCCGATCATCGGAACATCAACCGCCATCGGGTCGTCCGCGTCCAAAAGCGCGTCACGGCCTTCAGGCCCCGGTTTACGCCCTGCAAACCGGTCCAGCAGCGCACGGAACCGGCGCGGCCGCCACAGGTGCCGCATCAGCGCGGCCTTGCGGCGGTCTGTGGTCCGAAGCCCTTCGACAGCCGCGGTCAGGATACCGATATCCCCGGTGGCTGCGCGCAGGGGCAGCCCGCGCAGTTGCAGCGCCATCAGCGAAAACACTTCGGCATCGGCACCAGCGGGATCATCGCGGTCAAAAACCTCGTACCCCACCTGAATATATTCGTTCGACCGGTCCGGGTCGTGTTCCTGACGGCGGAACACCTCACCTGAATAGGTATAGCGCGCTGGCTCCGCCCCGTCCCGCATGTGCATCTGAACAACAGGCAGGGTGAAATCCGGGCGCAGCATCTGCTCGCCCCGCAGCGCGTCCGAGGTGACGTAGGCACGGGCGCGGATATCCTCGCCATAGAGGTCCAGCAACATTTCAGCGGGTTGCAGCAGCGGGGTATCCACCACCTGCGCGCCCGCAGCCTCGAACCGGACACGCATCATCGCGGCACGGGCCTGTATCTGGGAACGGTTGGGCATGGGTCAGTCCTGACTGTTCAGAATTTCACGCACTTTCGCGACCAGATCAGCGCGCGATACTTCGAACTGGCTGGGGCGTTCTTTCCATTCCTCCAGCGTGGCGCTTTCGGCGATCTTAGCCCCAAGGATCAGGTCCTTGATCTGCACGATGCCTTTTGCCTTTTCGTCCCCGCCTTCGATCACCGCAACCGGAGAGTTGCGCTTGTCCGCGTATTTCAACTGATTGCCAAAGTTCTTGGGATTGCCCAGATACACCTCGGCCCGGATGCCCGCATTGCGCAGCTCGGCCACCATCGCCTGATAATCGGCCATCCTGTCGCGATCCATGACGGTGACGACCACGGGGCCTTTGGCCTGGGCGCTGATCCGGCCCTTTTCGCGCAGCGCCGCCAGTAACCGATCGACGCCGATGGACACCCCGGTCGCGGGCACTTCCTGCCCGGTGAACCGCTTGACCAGATCGTCATAGCGCCCGCCGCCCGCAACCGAGCCGAATTGCCGCTTGCGGCCTTTCTCGTCGAAGATTTCGAACGTCAGTTCGGCCTCGTAGACCGGACCGGTGTAATAGCCCAGGCCACGGACGACGGAGGGGTCAATGACAATGCGGTCGGGGCCGTAGCCGCCAGCGGAGAGAAGTTCAGCGATCTGTTCCAGTTCAGCAATCCCATCCGCCCCAATCTTGCTGTCACCCACGGCAATGCGGAGGTTGGCCAATGTACCAGCGGTATCGACGGCCTTGGAAGTCAGGAAGGCGATAACCGGGTCTGCCTGATCATCGCTGAGACCAACGCCGTCGATAAACGCGCCCGACGCGTCCAGACGGCCCTTGGTCAGCAACTCGCGCACACCCTGCTCACCCACCTTGTCGAATTTGTCGATGGTGCGAAGAACATTGTCTCGTGCGGCTTGATCATCGCCAAGCCCCATCGCCTCCAGCACACCGTTCAAAACCTTCCGGTTATTCACCCGGATGATGTAGTCACCGCGCGGGATGCCAACCTCTTCCAGCGTGTCGGCCAGCATTGCACAGATCTCGGCATCAGCAGCCATCGAGGCGGTTCCAACCGTATCCGCATCGCACTGATAGAACTGCCGAAAGCGCCCAGGTCCCGGCTTTTCGTTGCGCCAGACCGGACCCATTGCATAGCGGCGATAGGGCGTGGGCAAGTCGTTGCGGTGCTGGGCGTAAACCCGGGCCAGAGGCGCGGTCAAGTCATAGCGCAGGGCCATCCAGTCGCCATTTCCGCCCTCGTCAAACTCCTGCCACGCAAAGACGCCTTCGTTCGGGCGGTCCACGTCGGGCAGGAACTTGCCCAGCGCCTCGACGGTTTCGACCGCGCTGCTTTCCAGCGCGTCGAAACCGTAACGATGATACACGCCCGCAATCGTCCGCAGCATCTCGGTGCGCTGCGTGACTTCCTCGCCGAAATAGTCACGGAACCCTTTCGGCGTTTCGGCCTTGGGGCGGGGCTGTTTCTTGGGCTTGGCCATGTGGGGCGTCCTTGGGAGTGTACCTGTTCCGCGCGCGGTCTATCCCATGGCCCGCATCTGGGCAAGGCGCGCTTTCTCTGGCCAAGGCGTCACAGGGTCGCTATGTGCAGTCTGAAAGACAGGAGCATCCTATGCAGCAACTGGAAGAACAGATTGCCCATCTGACCCGCACGGTTGACGATCTGAACGCGGTTGTCACCCGGCAACAGGCCGAGATTGACCGGCTGACCCGCCGTGTCGAGATGCTGCTGCACCGCGAGGCCGAGCGCGCACAGGAAGGGTCAGGCGGCGTTGTCCTTGGTGACGAACGTCCGCCACATTACTGAAAGCTTACAGCCCCAGCGTTGATTTCACCGCGTCGTCGACGACGCCACCCAGCAGGGCGTTTTCATCCCCGGCGCAGCCGTCTTTCAGAGCCGCCACAAATGTTTCGCGCAGCGTGGCCTTTTCCTCGTCCGAACTGGCATGAGCTTCGAGGTCGACCTGACGGTTATAAAGGGACAACGCCGTCATCTTGCCGACCACGTCCACAATGTATTCTTCATTCCCGTCAGCCTCTTCGATGACCGACGCGCATGTGTGATACATGAGCGGCAGCGCCGCTTGCACCATCTGTTCGGCTTCCTCGTCCGCAAGGGCATAGCCGGGCCCTGTAAGCAGCGCGGCGGTTGTGATCACTTTCATCGCGTTCAAACGCATCATCCCGCCCCCGCTTATTTCGAGTTCGCGCCGATCAGCGCACCAGCAATTGCCCCTGCGGCGGCACCCTTGCCGTCGCCGATCAAGGCCCCGACCCCGGCCCCGATCACAGCACCTTTGATCGTGTTCTCTTTCTTCTTGTCGTCCGCAAGCGTGGCTGTCGCCGAAACCAAAGCCAGCGATGCCGCCGCCCCCAATGCAATCGTTCTGAAATTGAGACCTGCAATCGTCATATCAACGCCCTCCCGTGGCATGATCAGAAGACATATTTGCAAGGTCAGCCTAGCGGTGCGCTAACTGTCTGGCAACAAAGCGGTGTCAGATCTCTTCGACGGTCATCACGCCTTCCAGCGATTTGATCGCGCCCTTGATCTGGGGATTGATCGGGAACACACGCCCCAAGTCGATTTCGACGTCGCCGGGCAGGCCGGGGTCCAGCAACAGCAGTTGGATCGGTCCGCGGGCCGCACCCTTGGCGGCGGTTGCGGCTTCTTCAAGAACCGTTGCAATAGTTGGCACCGCCCGCGCTTCGTCGACAAAGATGCGCAGTCCCGTCGCCCCGGCTTCGGCCACTACAGAATCCGCTGGTCCAACCGAACGACCCAGCAGCTTGAGCTGATCGGACTCCACCGTCGCCTCGACGGTCAGAACCACCTGAGCGCCGGTTTCCAGAAACTCGCGGCATTTCTCCAGCGTGTCGGAAAACAGCGTGACCTCATAAGCGCCGGTCGGGTCCGAAAGCTGGGCAAAGGCGAACCGGTTGCCCTTGGCCGATTTCCGTTCCTGTCGCCCGGCAACCACTCCGGCCATCTTGGCAATCAGCGGGCCAGAACGGGCTTTCTCGGTCACCTCGTCCAGCGTCAGAACCTGTTTACGCTTCAAGGCCGGCATATAGTCATCCAGCGGATGACCAGAGAGGTAGAAGCCGATGGCCTTGAACTCTTCGCTCAGACGTTCAGCCGGCAGCCAGTCGGGGGTCAGCGACAGGCGTGGTTCGGGCAGGTCATCTCCGGCCTCGCCAAACAGCGACACCTGGTTCGAATTCTTCTGTTCATGGATCGCTGCCGAATACTGCACCAGTGCATCAAGGCTTTCGAAAACGCGGCGGCGGTTCCGGTCCAGCTCATCAAAGGCTCCGGCGCGGGCCAGCATCTCAAGCGGGCGTTTGCCCACTTTCTTCAAATCCACGCGGCGGGCGAAATCGAACAGGTTGACAAATGGCTTGTCCGCGCGACCCGCAACGATCAGATTCATCGCCTCGACACCCACATTCTTGAGCGCGCCCAGCGCATAGACCAGATGTCCGTTATCAACATCGAACGTGGCCTGAGAGCGGTTCACACAAGGTGGAATATACGGCAGTTCCAGCCCTTTTCGGACCTCTTCGAAATAGATCGCCAGCTTGTCGGTCAGATGAATATCGCAATTCATGACACCCGCCATGAATTCGACCGGATGGTTCGCCTTCAACCAGCCGGTTTGATAGCTGACCACCGCATAGGCGGCGGCGTGGGATTTGTTGAAGCCGTAATTGGCGAATTTTTCCAGCAGGTCGAAGACTTCGCTGGCTTTCTTGGCATCCACCCCGTTTTCTGCCGCGCCTTTTTCGAATTTGGGGCGTTCGGCATCCATCGCCTCTTTGATCTTTTTACCCATCGCGCGGCGCAGCAGGTCCGCGCCGCCAAGGGAATACCCGGCCATCACCTGTGCGATCTGCATCACCTGTTCCTGATAGACGATGATGCCCTGGGTTTCCTCAAGAATGTGGTCGATCAGCGGATGAACGGATGTGATCTCGCGCAGCCCGTTCTTGACCTCGCAATAGGTCGGGATGTTCTCCATCGGGCCGGGACGATAGAGCGCGACGAGGGCCACGATATCCTCGATACAGGTGGGTTTCATGCGCTTGAGCGCGTCCATCATGCCTGAGGATTCAACCTGGAACACCGCGACCGTCTTGGCCGCTGAATAGAGCTTATACGTCGCCTCGTCATCCAGTGGGATGGCGTTGATCTGGTTCTCGGCCCCCTCGGCAGGTTCATAAAGCTCGGTGCCATCGGCGGCGATGTGCAACTTCCGCCCGGACTTGAAGATCAAGTCCATCGCGTTCTGGATCACGGTCAGGGTTTTCAGACCCAGAAAGTCGAACTTTACCAGCCCGGCCTGTTCCACCCATTTCATGTTGAACTGGGTTGCAGGCATGTCGGATCGCGGGTCCTGATAGATCGGCACCAGCGCGTCCAGAGGCCGGTCGCCAATCACAACCCCAGCCGCGTGGGTCGAGGCGTTGCGCAGCAGCCCTTCGACCTGCTGTCCATACGTCAGCAAACGATCCACCACCTCTTCGTTACGAGCTTCCTCCCGCAGGCGCGGCTCATCCTTCAGGGCTTTTTCGATGGAAACCGGTTTTACCCCTTCAACCGGGATCATCTTGGACAGACGGTCCACCTGCCCGTAAGGCATTTGCAGCACCCGCCCGATATCGCGCACAGCAGCCTTGGACAGCAAAGCACCAAATGTGATGATCTGCCCTACCTTGTCGCGCCCGTATTTCTGCTGCACGTAGCGGATCACCTCTTCGCGGCGATCCATGCAGAAGTCGATATCGAAGTCGGGCATCGAAACCCGTTCGGGATTCAGGAACCGTTCAAACAGCAGGCTGTAACGCAGCGGATCGAGGTCGGTAATTGTCAGCGCATAAGCCACCAGCGAGCCCGCCCCTGACCCCCGCCCCGGCCCAACCGGAATATCGTGATCCTTGGCCCATTGGATAAAGTCGGCAACGATCAGGAAGTAGCCGGGGAAACCCATTCCTTCGATGATGCCAAGCTCAAAATCCAGCCGTTCCTGATATTCCTCGGGCGTCACCGCATGGGGGATTACCGCCAAACGTTTCTGCAAGCCTTCATTGGCGATGCGGCGCAGTTCAGCGACCTCGTCATCGGCGAATTTCGGCAGGATGGGATCGCGGCGATAAGCCATAAAGGCGCAACGGCGCGCGATCTCGACCGTGTTCTCAATGGCCTCGGGCAGATCAGCGAACAGCGTCACCATTTCCTGCTGCGACTTGAAATAATGCTGCGCGGTCAGGCGGCGGCGACCTTCCTGCTGGTCGACATAAGCCCCTTCGGCGATACAGATCAGCGCATCATGGGCCTCGTACATATCCGAGGTCGGGAAATAGACGTCATTGGTGGCAACCAGCGGCAGGTTCTTGGCATAGGCCATCTCGATATGGCCGCGCTCGGTCTGGCGTTCGGCCTCGGGTTGGCCGTCCTCGCCCGGATGACGCTGAAGCTCGATATACAGACGATCCGGGAAAATCGCGGCCAGCCGGTCCACCAGCGCCTCGGCCGCCGGACGTTGCCCCTGTTGCAACAGGCGGCCCACCGGCCCGTCAGGCCCTCCGGACAGGCAGATCAGCCCGTCGGCGCGGTCCGCGAGCTCGTCCAGCGTGACCTGCGGCAACTGCCCGCCCTTGTCCACGTAAAGGCACGTGCTCAGCTTCATCAGGTTCTCGTACCCCGCCTCGGACTGTGCCAGCAGAACAAGCGGCGCGGGCGATTTTTGTTTTTCCCCCGGTTGCGACTGCACATAAGTCAGATCAACCTGACATCCCATGATCGGCTGGACACCGGCCTGACTGGCTGTCACCGAAAATTCCAGCGCTGAAAACATGGAATTCGTGTCAGTCACCGCAACGGCAGGCATCCCCATCTTCTCGCACAGGGCAGGCAGTTTT
This sequence comes from Ruegeria sp. O4, assembly GCF_056535125.1. Lineage (NCBI taxonomy): Bacteria > Pseudomonadati > Pseudomonadota > Alphaproteobacteria > Rhodobacterales > Roseobacteraceae > Ruegeria > Ruegeria sp. O4. Next base: position 10,873 of record NZ_JBQERO010000031.1, read on the forward strand.
TTCAGCCGCACAGCCCCTTCCAGAAGGGAATATTCGGTGTGAACACGAAGGTGAATGAATCGGGGGGTACTGCTCATGAACGGCAGGCTACCCTAGCCGCGAGGCATGCAAAAGCCGGAACCTGCGCCGTTGTTTGGCAAAATAATCGTTTTCGATTATTCGGATTTTCCAGAAGGTGCTTCGGAAAGCGGTATCCTCACTGACAAAAAAACGCTTTAGTTTCAAGCAACTGATATTTACACAGGGTACGCAAATCCACGCCATTTGGCTGTAATGATGCATCATACAGGCAGTTTTTCTTGCCAGATCACGCATGCTGTTTCTAACATCCATTGGCAAGCTATCCGCCCGCCACTCTTTCTACGTCGCATCGAAGGAGGGCACCACCAGGGCGCAACCGGGTAAGGCGACGGGTTTCTCGAATGGACATCACGTTTCTTCTGAACGGAGAGACAGTGGAGCTGACGGATATCAATCCGACGGCCACTCTGCTGGATTGGCTGCGTGAAGATCGTGGCCTGACCGGCACCAAGGAAGGCTGCAACGAAGGCGATTGCGGTGCCTGCACTGTCATGGTGACGGATGCGGGTGGCGCAAAGGCCCTGAACTCGTGCATCCTGTTCCTGCCGCAGTTGCATGGCAAGGCGGTTCGAACCGTCGAAGGCGCCAGCAGCCCCGATGGCGAGGTCCATCCGGTTCAGCAGGCCATGGTTGACGTGCACGGTTCGCAATGCGGCTTTTGCACGCCCGGTTTTGTCATGTCGATGGTGGCCGGCCACACCAATGGCGCGACGGATCACGATACACAGCTTGCCGGTAATCTGTGCCGTTGCACGGGTTACGCTCCCATTATTCGCGCAGCTGAAGCGGCTGAGAAGCAGCCCGTGCCTGTCTGGGTTAAGGACAAGCCTGTCGCAACGCCTGCCGCCTCACCCATGCTGCCGGGCTCGTCCGACGCGCTGGCTGCCGTATATGCCGAGAATCCAAATGCAGCATTGGTCGCGGGCGCAACAGATGTTGGGCTTTGGGTGACCAAGCAACTGCGCGATCTTGATCCGGTGATCTTCCTGAACCGCTGTGACGATCTGAAAGAGATCACGATCACCGAAGAAGAAATTCGTTTAGGTGCCATGGTCGATATGAACCGTATGGGCGACGCCTTGGCGGACATTCACCCATCTTATGCCGAAATGATCCGGCGCTATGCCAGTGTTCAGGTCCGTCACGCGGCCACTGTGGGCGGCAACATTGCCAATGGCTCACCGATCGGAGACAACCCGCCCGCGCTCATCGCATTGGGTGCGACGCTGCACCTGCGCAAAGGTGATGAACGCCGGTCAGTCCCGCTGGAAGACTTCTTCATCGATTACGGCAAACAGGACCGCGCACCGGGTGAGTTTGTCGAAGCCGTCAGCTTCCCGCGTCAGGCGGACCGACTGAAATGCTACAAGCTGAGCAAACGGTTCGATCAGGATATCTCGGCCGTGTGCGGATGTTTCAACATTACCATTTCGGACGGGAGGGTGGCGGATGCACGCATCGCGTTTGGCGGTATGGCTGGCATTCCGAAACGGGCAGCCCATGTCGAGGCCGCGCTGATCGGCAAGCCGTGGGCGCGCGAGGCGATTGACGCCGCTCTGCCCGCTTTTGCCGACGATTATTCACCGCTTACGGATATGCGCGCCTCGGCCACGTACAGGCTTGAGACCGCCAAAGCGATGCTGGAACGGTACTTCCTTGAGGATCAGGGCCAAGTGACCAACGTGCTGGAGGTATCGGCATGAGCGTAACCAAACCCCTTCCCCATGACGCGGCACCGCTGCACGTATCCGGTTCCGCCCGGTATGTGGACGACATCCCGACGCCAAAGGGCACATTGCATCTGGCCTTTGGCCTGAGCCCGATCGCCAAGGGCACGATTACCGCGATGGACCTGTCTGCCGTGAAAGCAGCACCCGGGGTCGTCAAGGTCATGACGGCACAGGACCTGCCCTTTGCCAACGATGTTTCGCCCTCGATCCATGACGAGCCTTTGCTGTCCGACGGGACGGTTCACTATATCGGCCAGCCTGTTTTCCTTGTGGTTGCCACCAGCCATCTGGCCGCCCGCAAGGCGGTTCGGCTGGGCAAGATCGACTATGCCGAGGAAACACCGATCCTGACGGTGGAAGAGGCTTTGGCCGCAGACAGCCGCTTTGAAGACGGGCCCCGCATCTATGCCAAGGGCGATGCGGACGCCGCGATTGAAAGCGCCGCCCACGTCATCGACGGAACGTTCGAGATCGGCGGTCAGGAGCATTTCTATCTGGAAGGTCAGGCTGCGCTTGCCGTGCCGAATGAAGGCGGCGACATGCTGGTCCACAGCTCGACCCAGCACCCGACCGAGATACAGCACAAGGTGGCGGACGCTCTGGGCGTGCCCATGCATGCGATCCGCGTCGAAACCCGGCGCATGGGTGGCGGATTCGGTGGCAAGGAAAGCCAGGGGAACGCGCTGGCCGTTGCCTGCGCGGTGGCTGCGCGGGCAACCGGCAAAGCCTGCAAGATGCGCTATGACCGCGATGATGACATGATCATCACCGGCAAACGCCACGCCTTCCGGATTTCCTATCGCGCGGGGTTTGACGAACAGGGTCACATTCAGGGCGTGTCCTTTCTGCAATACGCGATTTGCGGCTGGGCACAGGACCTGTCCCTGCCCGTCGCCGACCGTGCGATGCTGCATTCTGACAATGCCTACCTGCTGCCCAATGCCCGGATTGAAAGCCACCGGCTGAAGACCAACACGCAGTCAGCCACCGCCTATCGCGGGTTTGGTGGCCCGCAGGGGATGGTTGCCATCGAACGGGTGATGGACCACGCCGCGCATGAACTTGGGTTGGACCCGGTGGAATTGCGCCGTCGCAACTATTACGAGCCCGCGCATAAGGTTGCCGAAGCCCAACCCCACGAAAAACCGCTGGGTCATCCCGACCCGCACGAAGACCTGACCAGCCGTGGCGCAGTGGAAACAGGGACCGCCCCGGTCCGCCCCCTGCCCGCTGGTGGCAACACGACGCCCTACGGCATGGAGGTCAGCGATTTCGAACTGCATGGCATGACCGAAGCGCTGATGAAGTCCAGCGACTATGCCGCGCGCAAAGCGGCCATCGAGAAATGGAATGCCGAAAACAGCGTGATCAAGAAGGGCATCGCCTTTTCTCCGGTCAAGTTCGGTATTTCCTTCACACTGACCCATCTGAACCAGGCCGGTGCGCTGGTGCATGTGTATCAGGATGGTTCGGTCCACCTGAATCATGGTGGCACCGAGATGGGTCAGGGTCTGTTCCAGAAGGTCGCGCAAGTGGCCGCGTCGCGTTTCGGCATCCCGCTTGAGATGGTCAAGATCACCGCCACGGATACGGCCAAAGTGCCCAATACCTCGGCCACGGCGGCGTCTTCAGGCAGCGATCTGAACGGTATGGCGGTGAAAGCGGCCTGCGATACGATCCGCGACCGGATGGCCGATTATCTGGCTGAACGGCATCAGGCCGACCCTTCTGCGGTCACTTTCACGGATGGCCACGTTTCGGTTGGTGAAGAACGGTACACGTTCGCCGAAGCTGCCGCACTGGCCTATCAGGGTCGCATAAGCCTGTCGGCCACCGGCTTTTATAAAACGCCCAAGATCGAATGGGACCGGATCGCGGGGCGCGGTCGCCCGTTTTACTATTTCGCCTATGGTGCTTCGGTCACCGAGGTGGCTGTGGACACATTGACGGGCGAGAACCGCATTCTGCGCACAGATATCCTGCATGACGCGGGCGCTTCGCTGAACCCGGCGCTGGATGTCGGACAGGTCGAAGGCGGTTACGTGCAGGGCGCGGGCTGGCTGACAACCGAGGAACTGGTCTGGGACGGGAAGGGCAACCTGCGCACACATGCACCCTCGACCTACAAGATCCCGGCCTGTTCCGACCGGCCCGATATTTTCAACGTCGCACTTTGGGATGGCGAGAACCGAGAGGACACCATCTATCGCTCGAAAGCCGTGGGGGAACCCCCATTCATGCTGGGAATATCGGCCTGGCTGGCGCTTTCGAATGCGGTGGCGGCCTGCGGGGACACTTATCCGGCGCTCAACGCGCCCGCCACCGCCGAAGAGGTCTGGCGCGGCGTCCAGAGGATGAAGGGAGGCATCTGATGGGATTTGACCTTGAGGCTTTGAGGGAGGCGGTCAAAACCCACGGCAAAGTGGTCCGGGTGGTCATCGCCGGGATCAAAGGGTCGTCTCCACGTGAAGTCGGTGCCGCCATGCTGGTCTGGGACGGTGGGCAAAGCGGCACAATCGGCGGCGGAACACTGGAATACCAGGCGGCACATGCCGCACGGTTGCAAACCACGCCAACCCGCCTGACGCATCATGCGCTTGGACCCGAGTTGGGGCAATGCTGCGGCGGTGCCGTGTCGTTGCTGAGCGAGGTCTACGACGCAAAGACCGTCTATGATCTGGACGATGCGGTCATCGCGCGCCCGACCAAGGATGGCGCGATGCCCCTGTCGGTCAAGCGAATGCTGGCGACGGCGCGCGGACAGGGGATTGCGCCCGAACCGCAGCTGATTGACGGCTGGATGGTTGAACCCGTTCACAAGCCGACACGCAATCTGTGGATCTGGGGCGCGGGCCATGTCGGCCGGGCGCTGGTGGATGTGCTGTCCCCGCTTCCCGATCTTGCGATCACCTGGGTGGATACCAGCCGTCAGCGCTTTCCGGCCGCTGTGCCAGCGGGCGTGACAATTGTTCCGGCGGCAAAACCGGCCGAGCTGGTCCGCCATGCCCCATGTGACGCCGAACATCTTGTGCTTACATACTCGCATAATCTTGACTTTGAACTGTGCAACAGACTGCTTTTGCACGATTTTGGCTTTGCGGGGCTGATTGGCTCGGCTACGAAATGGGCGCGATTCCGGTCGCGGCTGGCCGCCCTTGGGCATCCGCCTGAACGGATTAGCCGGATCACCTGCCCGATCGGTGACCCGTCGATGGGGAAGCATCCGCTTATGATCGCCGTGGGCGTCGCTGCACAATTGCTGCGCCCGGCCCTGCAAAACAAGTTGAAGAAGGACCTGAGCGCGTGACCATTCCACTTTTGAGCTTGCAAGGGCTGACCAAAGCCTACCCCGGTGTTGTGGCCAATGATCAGGTGTCCTTTGACATCGGTGAAGGCGAAGTGCACGCGCTGCTGGGTGAAAACGGCGCGGGGAAATCCACGCTGGTAAAAATGATCTATGGGCTTGTGAAGCCGGACAGCGGCACCATGAAACTGCGCGGCAATCCGTTTGCGCCGCCCGAACCCCGCGCGGCCCGTGCGGATGGGATCGCGATGGTGTTCCAGCATTTTTCGCTGTTTGACGCGCTGAACGTGGCCGAGAATATCGCGCTGGGGATGGAGAACCCGCCCCCGATGGGGGATCTGGCATCGCGCATTCGCGAAGTTTCGGAAACTTATGGCCTTCCGCTGGACCCGTTTCGCACGGTTGGCGACCTGTCCGCAGGCGAACGCCAGCGGGTCGAGATCATCCGCTGCCTGTTGCAGGACCCCAAGCTGCTGATCATGGACGAACCGACCTCGGTTCTGACCCCGCAAGAGGTCGATATTCTGTTTGAGACGCTGAACAAGCTACGCTCCGAGGGAACCTCGATCCTGTATATCTCGCATAAACTGGAGGAAATCCGAACGCTATGCGACCATGCTACGATCCTGCGTCTGGGCAAGAACGTGGGCGAATGTGTCCCCGCTGAAACCTCGGCGCGTGACATGGCCGAGATGATGGTCGGGTCAACCTTGCAGACGCCCGAACGCTCGGGCCGGGAACTGGGCGAGGTCGCGCTGGATGTCAGCGGGCTGTCAGTCCCCTCGCCTTCGGAATTCGGCACCGCATTGCGCAATGTGCACATGACGGTCCGCAAGGGCGAGGTTCTGGGCATCGGCGGCGTTGCCGGAAACGGGCAGGATGAGTTGCTGGGCGTGTTGTCCGGGGAAATCCTGACATCGGCGGATGCAATCAAGTTCAACGGTCAGGCGATCGGCAAGCTCGGCCCGACAGCGCGCCGTAAGCTGGGCGTTCTGACCGCGCCCGAGGAACGGTTAGGCCACGCAGCGGCACCCGACATGAGCCTGACCGAAAACGCTTTGCTGACCGGATCTGTGCGGGAAGGGCTTGAGAAAAATGGCTTCTTGAAATGGTCCGAAACCCGGAGTTTTGCCGAAAAGATCATCGAAGCCTTCGACGTTCGCACGCCCGGGCCCGAAAACGCAGCGCGGTCCTTGTCCGGCGGTAACCTGCAGAAATTCGTGATTGGACGCGAAGTGCTGCAAAACCCTGATGTGTTGGTGGTAAACCAGCCTACCTGGGGGGTGGATGCCGCGGCGGCCGCGTCGATCCGGCAAGCCATACTCGATCTTGCGGCGAAAGGCACAGCGGTGATCTGCATCTCGCAGGATCTGGATGAGCTGATGGAGATCTCGGACAGTTTTGCGGCCTTGAACGAAGGTCGGCTGAGCGCACCGCGCCCGACCACCGGCCTGACGGTGGATGAGATTGGCCTGATGATGGGCGGCGCCCATGGCATGGAGGTGGCACATGTGTGATCTGCTGGGCCGCCTTCGGCTAGAGTATTTGCGAAAAGATGAAACATCTGGGGGGATGAGCAGATGATTGTGTTGGAGAAACGGCCACAGCCGTCCAGGGCCTGGTCTTACGCGACCCCCCTTGTGGCGGTGCTGGCAACAATGGTGTTTGGCGGGTTGCTGTTTGCCATTTTGGGGAAAAATCCGGTCGAAGCCATCGGTACCATCTTCTGGGAGCCGCTGTTTGGAGAGTTCGCATTCTATTACCGCCCTCAATTGCTGGTCAAAGGCGCGCCCCTAGTGCTGATCGCAATCGGATTGTCGCTGGGTTTTCGGGCCGGTATCTGGAATATCGGGGCCGAAGGACAATACATCATGGGCGCCATATTCGGCGCGGGCGCAGGTCTGGCCTTCTATCCGCTTGATGCCTGGTACATCTTCCCGATCATGGTGGTCGCAGGCGCATTTGGCGGTTGGCTGTGGGCAACGATCCCGGCTTTGCTGAAGGTGCGTTTCGGCACCAACGAAATCCTTGTGTCGCTGATGCTGGTCTACGTGGCCGAGCAGATGCTGGCCTCGGTCTCGCTGGGTCTTCTCAAGAACCCCGAAGGGTTCGGCTTTCCCGGATCGCGCAACCTGCAATCCTATGAAAGCGCGCATAATGCCGAGCTGATTGCCGGTTCCGGGATGCATTGGGGTGTTGTCGCGGCCTTCATCGCGGTGATCTTTGCCTATGTATTGCTGAACCGTCACATGCTGGGCTTCCATATCCGTCTGACGGGTGAGGCCCCCCGCGCGGCAAAGTTTGCAGGTGTGAATCCGGCGCGCCTGATCCTGTTCTGCCTTGGGATTTCGGGCGCTTTGGCCGGGCTGGCCGGTATGTTCGAGGTGTCCGGCCCGTCCGGTCAGATCAGCATCGATTTCAACGTGGGCTATGGCTTTACCGCGATCATCGTCGCGTTTCTGGGCCGCCTGCATCCGGTGGGTATCCTGTTGGCCGGGGGCCTGATGGCGCTGACCTATATTGGCGGCGAAATTGCACAATCGCAGCTGGGTCTGCCTGCCGCTGCCATTCAGGTGTTTCAGGGAATGCTGCTGTTTTTCCTGCTGGCCTTCGATCTTCTGACAAACTTCCGCATCCGTGCGGCGCGTAGCGAGGTGGCGTGATCATGGACCTTGGTCAAATCAATCCCGTTCTTCTGGTTGCCTCGCTTATGGTGGCCGCAACCCCCCTTCTGCTGGCCGCGATCGGAGAGCTTGTCGTGGAAAAGGCAGGCGTTCTGAACCTTGGTGTCGAGGGCATGATGATCGTTGGCGCGATCAGCGGTTTTGCGATCTCGGTCGAAACCGGCTCGCCCTGGCTGGGCTTTGTTGCTGCCGCCATTGGCGGGGCCGTGCTGTCGCTGCTGTTCGTCCTGCTGACACAGTTTGCATTGGCCAACCAGGTTGCAAGCGGCCTTGCGCTGACCCTGTTTGGACTGGGGTTCAGCGCCTTGATGGGGCAAAGCTATGTGGGCGTCAAACCCCCCAGCATGGGCGATATCCACATCCCTTTGATTAGCGATATTCCGGTCATCGGCCCGATCCTGTTTCGGCACGACCCCATCCTGTATCTGGGCATTGCGCTGACCGCTGTGGTCTGGGCCGTCCTGAAATACACCCGCGTCGGGTTGATCCTGCGGGCGGTTGGTGAAAACCATGATGCCGCCCATGCGCTTGGCTACAAGGTCATCAAAATCCGTATCATGGCGATCCTGTTCGGCGGGGCCTGCGCGGGCCTGGGTGGGGCTTACATCAGCCTGATCCGTGTACCGCAATGGACCGAGGGCATGACCGCAGGTGTCGGCTGGATCGCGCTGGCGCTGGTGGTGTTTGCCAGCTGGAAACCATGGCGGGTCCTGCTGGGTGCATATTTGTTCGGCGGCATTACCGTCTTGCAGCTTAATTTGCAGGCAGCGGGCGTTGCCATTCCCGTCGAGTATCTGGCAATGTCACCCTATCTCATCACGATCCTTGTGCTTGTGATCCTTTCGGCCGACAAGAGCAGCGCACCTGCCTCACTGGGCCGGACCTTCCATGCCTCACACTAGGGGCCAACTGAACCAACTTGGGGAGTAACTACATGAAATTCAAATCACTTCTGACAACTGCCGCGATAGCGCTTGGTCTTGCGACCGGTGCAGTGGCGCAAGACAAGACCAAGGTCGGTTTTGTCTATGTCGGCCCTGTCGGCGACGGTGGCTGGACCTATGAACACAACAAAGGCCGTTTGGCGATCGAAGAAGAGTTCGGCGACAAGGTCGAGACTGTATTCGTTGAATCAGTACCCGAAGGCCCCGACGCCGAGCGCGTGATGACCCAGATGGCGCTGGAAGGCGCGGATCTGATCTTTACCACCTCGTTCGGCTATATGGATCCAACCATCAATGTGGCCAAGAAATTCCCGAACGTGAAGTTCGAGCACGCGACCGGCTACAAGACCGCCGACAACGTCTCGGTCTATTCAGCGCGTTTCTACGAAGGCCGCGCGGTTCAGGGGCATATCGCGGGTAGAATGACCGAATCGAACATCATCGGCTATATCGGGTCTTATCCGATCCCCGAGGTGATCCGCGGTATCAACTCGGCCTATATCCACGCCAAGAAGGCAAACCCGGATGTCCAGTTCAAGATCGTCTGGGCCTATACCTGGTTCGACCCGGCAAAAGAAGCTGACGCCGCATCTGTTCTGATCGAACAGGGCGCCGACGTGATCCTGCAGCACACTGACTCGACCGCTCCGCAGGCCGCTGCACAAGAGGCGGGCAACGTGATCACCTTCGGTCAGGCTTCGGATATGAGCGAATACGCCCCCAAACCGCGTGTTTCCTCGATCATCGACAACTGGGGACCCTATTACATTGCGCGCACGCGAGCTGTGATGGACGGCACCTGGACCTCGTCCAATACCTGGGACGGTATCGGGCCGGGCATGGTAGAAATCGGTGAGATTTCGGATGCAGTTCCTGCGGACATCAAAGAAGAGGCACTGGCCCTGAAAGCGGCGCTGGCCGATGGCAGCTATCATGCCTTTACCGGACCGCTGAAGAAGCAGGACGGCAGCGACTGGCTGGCCGAAGGCGAAGTAGCCGACGACGGTACGCTGGCCGGTATGAACTTCTATGTCGAAGGGTTGGAAGGCGATATCCCGCAGTAAACGACGCGGGTAGAAATGCATCAAGGCCCGCAGGTTTGCGGGCCTTTTTTCGTGGCGTTTTCGCTTTGGTCACATTACCGGATGACCGGGATGCTACGGCCGCGAAGACCTACGGAACCTTTAAGCCCTATCCTGTGTTCGCCATCCAATCAGGCTAAGGCACGCAAACATGATCGCGGCAACGCAGACGATCGAAGGCCCTGCCGGAGTGTCGAAAACATACGCAGCCCTTAACCCCGTGATGGCTGAAAGCGCGCCTATTCCCGCCGCGATCAAGGCCATCGTTTCTGGTGACCGCGCAAGGTTACGCGCCGCTGCCGCCGGAATGATCAGCATTGCGGCGATCAGCAATACACCCACAACCTTGATCGCCACCGCCACGGTCACGGCAAGAGACAGGGTCAGGATCAGTTGCTCTCGTCTTGGATCGAATCCGCTGGCGTAAGCCAGTTCTTCGTTCAATGTCGCGGTCAGAAGTTGCGCCCAACGCCAGACAATCAGCGCCACCACAAGCGCCGCACCGCCCCAGATCACGATCAGATCAGAACGGGAGACCGCCAGAATATCCCCAAACAGATATGCCATCAGGTCAATCCGGACACCGGACAGGAATGAAACTGCAACCAGCCCGAAGGCCAGCGCAGAATGCGCCAGAACCCCCAGCAGCGTGTCCATCGCATAACCGCGACCGGCCAAAAGCGAAACGGTCAGCGCCATGACCAAAGCGACAGCCAGCGCACCCGTGAAGATCGACATCTGAAACGTCAGGGATAGGGCCACGCCCAGAATTGCGGCATGTGCGGTTGCATCGCCGAAATACGCCATGCGACGCCATACGACAAAACACCCAAGGGGGGCCGCGGCAAACGCCACGCCAATACCTGCGAGCGTTGCCCGCATCATGAAATCATCCAGCATTATTCCGCCGCTTCCTGTGGGTTCGCATCATGGTCATGATCATGATTGTGATCATGTTCATGACGATAAAGGGCAAGCGCACCGCCTGTTCCGGTTCCGAACAAGGCCCGATACTCGGGCGCCGAGGCGACCACGGCCGGCGATCCTTCGCAACAGACATGCCCATTGAGGCATATCACCCGGTCCGACGCGCTCATGACCACGTGCAGTTCGTGGCTGATCATCAGAATGGCGCATCCGGTCTCGCGCCGGACAGCCTCGATCTGCTGGTAAAAGCTGGCCGACCCCCGTTGGTCCAACCCCTGTGTCGCTTCGTCCAGCAACAATATGTCCGGGCGGTTGATCAAAGCTCTGGCCAGCAGCACCCGCTGGAACTGTCCACCGGACAGCTGCGACATCTGACGTTTCAACAGATCCGGCACACCCGCCGATTCAAGCGCCTCGACACATTGCCTGCGCGACACAGGATCGGTCAGACGCATGAACCTTTCGACGGAAATTGGCAAAGTCGGATCGACATGCAGCTTCTGCGGCACATAGCCGATTTTCAATCCGGGCTTCAGTGACACTTGACCGGCACAAGGCCGTGTCGCACCGATAATGGCGCGCAGCAGGCTGGTCTTGCCTGATCCGTTCGGGCCAACGATGGTCACGATTTCACCCGGTTCAATGACCATATCCACATGATGCAGCACGGTATGCGCGCCATAGCGGACGCTGAGTTTCTCGACAGTGATCAGGGCCATCTTTATGCCTTTTCGGTGCAGTCGGGGCAGAGACCTTCAGCCTCTACAACCGTTCGCTCGATCTCGAAACCCGCCGCGCGCGCGGCAGCGCCAAGAACACCTTTGGACGGGGCAGACTGCGCCTCGGCTACGGCGTCGCATTTTCGGCAGATCATGAAAGCAGGTGAATGCGCCGCGCCGGGATGAGAGCAGGCGACAAACGCGTTCAGCCGCTCGATCTTGTGGACAAAGCCGTTTTGTACAAGAAACTCCAGCGCCCGATAAGCGACCGGAGGCTGGGACCCGAACCCTTCGTCGCGCAACCGGTCAAGGATTGTATAGGCACCAAGGGCGCGATGTTCTTGCAATAACATCTCAAGAACCTTGCGGCGAACCGGCGTCAGCCGCAGCCCTTCTTCTTTGCACCGGGCTTCGGCGGATGCCAGGGCCGTTGCGACACAACTCTGGTGGTCATGTTCCTGAAACCCGACCGGGGCGGTGTCTTTGCCAGGTTCTGGGTGCACATCACTTGTCATGTTATTTCATATCATGTATTGCCACTTGAAATGTTATAAAATCACACAGAGGGCCCGATGTCCAGAACGCTTCTTCTTCCATTGTCGATCACAGTTGCACTGCTGTGTGGACCGGCCCGCGCAGATGCGCCAAACGTTGCCGCGGACATTGCCCCGGTTCATTCGCTGGTGGCCCGTGTCATGGAGGGTGTCGGCACACCTGCCCTGATCGTCGCACCGGGTGCCTCGCCGCATGAATACAATCTGCGCCCGTCCGAGGCGGCCGCGTTGCAAAACGCCGATCTGGTGTTCTGGGTAGGAGAAGACCTGACGCCGTGGCTGGACAGCGCGATAGAAACTCTTGCCCAAGGCGCGACCGCCACTGCCCTATTGGACGCAAAGGGTACGGGGCTTCTTGAGTTCCGGGAAGACGCATTGTTTGAGGCGCATGATCACGCGGACGATACGGGTCACGAAGACCATGACGATCACGAAGGTCATGACGATCATGACGATCATGACGATCATGACGATCATGACCCACATGCCTGGCTGTCGCCAACGAATGCCAAAGCCTGGCTGACCCTGATCGCGGATCAACTGTCGTCAACGGATCCCGACAACGCCGCTGCGTATTTGGCAAATGCCAAAGCGGCGCGCGAAGAAATGACCGCGCTTTCCGCAGAAGTGGCAGAGTTGCTTGAACCGGTTCGCGGCGGCAACTTCATCGTGTTTCATGATGCCTACCAGTATTTTGAGGTCGCGTTCGATTTCCCCGCATCGGGCGCGATTTCCCTGAGCGACGCGTCCGACCCAAGCCCCGCGCGTATTGCCGCTATTCAAGGTCGCATTCACGCCGAAGGCATCAACTGCGTATTGTCTGAACCACAGTTCAATCCGGGCATCGTCGAGACCGTGTTGGATGGAACATCGGCGCAATCCGGTGTGATCGATCCACTGGGCTCGGCACTGGAACCCGGGCCGTCTCTGTACCCGCAAGTCATTCGTAACATGGCGCAAACCCTGTCGGAGTGTTTGAAAACCCGTTGAACCGGGTCTGGGATCGGGACGCGGGAACCTGCCGGGGCGCACCCAAAAGGACCAAGTCCCGACCCGCGCATCAGGTTTGGAACATTGGAGAAGCGCATCAGACCATGGTCTGTAGCGCGTCAAACAATTGTCGTTCATAGTCGATTGCGAAATGAGACCCAAAATTACCGACCTGACAATTGGCAACTGGTCTTTGTCGCGCGTTTTTCTCGCGGCAAGTGTTGCAGTCATGGGGACTGCTACGGTGTTTGTTGGTCACTGGGTATCGAACCGGATCGAAAACGCGGTTGTACAGAACTCCGCCAATTCGGCCGCATTGTACATGGAAAGCATTTTGTCCCCACTCAGCCAGGAACTGGCGCATGGAGACCGCCTTTCCGAACAGGCCAGCCGGGCGCTGGACGAGATTTTCATGACCCAGCCGATGCGCGAACGCATTGCCTCGTACAAGTTCTGGAAACAGGATGGCGAGATTGCATACGCATCGGATTCCGCCATCATCGGTCGCCGATTCGAGCCAACAGACGACCTGAAACGCGCATGGGCTGGAGAAATCTCGGGCTCATTTGAAGAGCTGGACGATGAAGAAAGCGCGGCAGAGGCTGCACTTGGCATTCCATTGCTGGAAGTCTACAGCCCCATTCGCGAAATCTGGTCGGGGAAAATCATCGCGGTCGCCGAGTTTTATGAAAAGGCCGATCAGCTGGAACTGGACATGGCCAGAGCCCGAAGAACAAGCTGGTTGATCGTTGGCTCGGCCTTTGCGGCAAGCACGATTGTTCTGTTTTCCATTGTCGCAATCGGCGACAACACCATTCGACGGCAAGGGCGCCTTCTGAACGATCGTCTTGCCGAAAGTGAAAAGATGGCCGCACAGAATGCCATGCTGCGGTCGCGCGTCATTGATGCATCGGAAAGATATGCTGCGCAAACGGACAGGTTCCTCAGGAAACTCGGCGCGGAACTGCATGACGGCCCTGCCCAATACCTGTCCCTCGCCGCCCTTCGACTGGAGGCTGCATTCGGCGACAGGCCGGAGATGTCCACCGAGGCCGAAGAAATTCAGCAATCTTTGCAGAAGTCTTTGGCAGAAATTCGCGCCTTGTCACGGGGGTTGTTCGCGCCAGACATCGAAAATCTGGCGCTCGTTGATGTGGTAAAAAGAGCTGTCGAGGACCATTCTGAACACAGCCCTTTTCGCCCCGGTATTTCCTTTCAGGGCAATCCGTCGCCCGACTTGTCGATCTCGGGCAAGTTGTGCGTTTTCCGGTTCCTTCAGGAAACGCTTTCCAATGCCGCAAGATATGCGCCCGCGTCCCAGTGCACTGTCGCCTGCGACGTACAAGGTGATCGCATCACCGTTCAGGTCAGCGACGACGGCCCCGGGTTCGCCCCCTCCGGCGAGACGGTTCTGCGTGAGGACGGGGGCCAGGGCCTTGTCGGCTTGCGTGACCGGGTCGAAAGCATTGGCGGTCGGTTCGAGGTGACATCAACCCCGGGCGAGGGCACCACCGTTGCTATGACATTGTTTCCCAGAAAGATGAGTGCATCATGACAACATCCGTCGTTATCGCAGATGATCACCCGATTTTCAGGGACGGTTTGCACCGCACTTTAGAGGAAGCCGACGGCTTCAAAGTTCTCGCCGCCGGATCAAATGCGGATGAGGCCGTTTCCCTTGTCCGAACCCATCAGCCTGACATCGCCATCCTCGACCTGTCGATGCCCGGTGGCGGCATTAGCGCGACCCGTCGAATTGCTGAAATGGCAAACCCGCCTTTCATTGCGATATTGACGGTCTCTGAAAACAGCAGTGACGTTGCAGACGCTTTGGAGGCGGGTGCCATTGGCTATATCGTCAAGGGCGTGACAGCACGCGAATTGACAGCTTCGCTGCGCAGTATCGCCTCGGGCGAAGGGTTCGTCTCGCCGGGTCTAGCGTCGCGCATGCTGCTTCAGATCAATCGCGGAAACGGGTCGCAGAAAGAAGCTGACGCCATAGATGATCTTACCCATCGCGAAGAAGAAATCCTAAGACGCGTCGCCAAAGGGCTGAGCAATCGGGAAATAGCCGATGAGTTGGGAATACAGGAGAAAACCGTCAAGCATTACATGACGGCGATCCTGTCCAAGCTCCATGCGCGAAACCGGGTGGAGGCCGCTCTTATCGCGCATGAGGCCTGGAACAAGAAAGACTAGGGGTCAGGCGCTCAAAGACCAGGGCGGTCTCTCAAGAAAAGAAACCGCCCCGCACAATCGCCAAAGTTCGTCACTCAGTTGGCAATCGCCTGAAGTCTGCTGCGATCCGCCGCAGTTGCGGTTCTTTCTACGACGGTCCGGTTGAACGGGTCTTTCAACTCGTAACGCCCGCCCTCGATCTCTTCTTTCCAGCCGTTTGCGTAACTAACTTCGATATTGTTGCCCTGAATTTCGATTTTTGCCGGGTTACTTCCAGCGCCACCACTCTGCCCGGGCGAGCGCACGCTGTCGATTGAGATACCGTTTGCCAGTGACCGAAGGCGCGAAACGTCGGCACCGGTGGCCGGTCGTTCCTCGACTGTTCGGTTCTGCGCGTTCTTTCTTTCGTACCGGCCGTTTTCAATCTCTTCCTTGGTGCCGTCAGCATAGCGTACTTCTATGCCGCTCGCGCTTGTCTCGACCTTTGTTATTCCAGCCGACCCCGATGACTGCCCCCCAGATTGAGACCGGTCCTTCTTATCGCCCCGGCCCGAGCGTGACGAACCATCGTCATCATCGTCATCGTCGTCGTCGTCATCATCGTCGTGACCACCTTTACCCGATCCGGAATTGTCGTCACGATCACCGCCGCTGCCCGACCCGGAGTTGCTGTCATGGTCATCATCCCCGCCGTTGCCATCACTCCCTTTCCCGCTCTTTGCAAACGCGTAAACAGGTTCCATCCGCAGATGACCGTCTGCGTCAAAAGCCGGCACATAGGGTGTCATCACAATCAGCGACGCCAGCGCTACCGTGCTGAGAAGCTGACCAGTTCTTTTCCGGGTATTCATTTTCGTCTCCAATCCTGTTCGAGGCGTTATCCTGTATTGGAGGCAGATTATCCCGGGCCCGGCTTCGCTACATCGGGCTTAGGTCTGATGATTTTCCGGCCGATTGTCCGGGTCCGAGGAATGAGAGTTTCAAATATCCATCACTCAAATGGATCTGGTGATCCAATTTAGGCCTTGGGCAATGAGGTGTTGCCGCGTTGCTTTCCATGTATTGCGGAACTCGGCTTCAGCGGTTGGCGGGTCTTGATTTGACAGCTGTCGTTTTCTTTCTGCTTAGCGCCATCGGCGAACTGAATAGAAATATACTATTTTAGAAGAAATCTGACGATCGCAATTGACCACGACAATTACCACAATGCGAACAAACAGACGGTTTCATCTTGTTCGCCCCACCCGTCCGATACCTAGGTGTT
>NZ_JBQERO010000032.1:0-22357 GCF_056535125.1 Ruegeria sp. O4
CATATCCTGCTCACGGGCGAATACAGGTGGAAAACCAGGTGATCTACGGGCTTAGGGTGTCATTCTGCACTCAGCCGGAGCAGACCCCAAAATCGTGGGAATGCCAGTCGTAGCTTTCGCCTGACGCTGGCTCAATCGTTTCCCCGAGATAGCGGGGTCGATCAGATGTAGTCGGCGTGCTGTACTTCATTGACGAATCCTCGATAACAGTCGTCTCCCTGTCGACAAACAGACATACCATCCTTCGCTATCAATCGCCAATCAGTCGGGCACCGTGCCCGATGTTTTGCACTCGATGGGTTAGCCACCATGACAGAACGATCCCTAATGGCCTGGTTCGCCGCGGGACACTTCGCCATCGACTGGCCAATTGCAGCGCTATGGTTGATCGTGCCGGCTGCTGGTCTACACATGGGCTTTTCCCCCGCTGAGGTCGGTCTACTGTTTACGCTGTTCAGCATTGGCGGCGCTTTGGCCTACCTGCCAGCAGGCCTCATCGCAGATTGGGTTTCGAACCGCGGTCGTCTTCTTGTCGGCACCTTTCTCTGGGTCGTCGTGGGATATGTTCTCGCAGCAGCGGCGCCAGGATTTTGGAGCCTTGCTATCCTTCTGGCGCTCGCTGGTATGGGCAACGCGGCCTGGCATCCGATCGCAACTGGAATATTGACGAGCACCAACAAGGCGACACGCGCCCGCGCCTTGGGAGTGCATGCCGTTGGAGGATCCTTTGCGGAGGTCTTCGCGCCACTGTCGATCGGGTTGCTTCTGTCGGCCCTCGATTGGCCCGTTGCTTTGGCGCTTTCCGTGCTTCCAACCGCTTTGGTTGGCGTGTGCTTTTTGTGGGTCGCACGGGCGGTTCCTGCCTCCGAAACTTTGCGTATCAATCGCAAGGAGCTCTTACTGCTTCTGAAGACGTGGCGCAGTCGAAAGGGGATCCGCCTCGTTGCCATGGTCTCGCTCTACAATATGGCATTGATCGCTCTGCTAAGCATGATCCCACTCTACTTGGCGACGGTTCACGCACTTGCACCCAGTATGATAGGGGGCATCTTCGCAGCTATGCTTGTGTCCGGGGCGCTCGCCCAACCGTTGGTCGGATCAATTTCTGACAAGCTCAACCGCTTCTCGATCCTCGCAACTGGAAACGGCTTTGCTGCCTTGGCTATCGGTGTACTGGTGTTCGAGCCTCCGTTCTGGATCATGATAGCCCTGATGGCCTTTGGGGTCGCTTCGCTGGACGCAGTTCGAGCGACAATGCTGGCAGCTACAGTTGATCACTCGGATCGCAACGAAAGTACGACGCTGGGTTTCGCGTTCACTTTGCTGGACGGGGTAGGCGCGTATGGAGCGGTTTTGGCCGGGATCGTCGCTGGCATATCCTGGGGTGCCATGTTTGGCCTTTCTGCGGCGTTTGCCGGCGGTGCGGCCGTTCTTGCCATCGGCACTCTGCCCGCTTCAGCACGACCCAATGATTTTCCATCAATTGATCCGCTTGGTAGAAATCGCATGACTATCGAAGAGGCTAAGGCCGAACATGCGCGGCGATACTGGTTTATATGATCAAATGCGCGAACCGCCGCGACTAAACGCGTCAAGCGACGAATGGGAACAAATCACAAGGATGCTTAACTATGATTGCCTACATCACAATAGGTGCCGATGACATGAAGAGCGCTGAACGCTTCTACTCCGCGTTTCTGCCAGATCTCGGATATCAGCTGGAACACTATCACGGTGACCTGAGCTATGCGCTTCCTACAAAGCCGGGGCAGGCGCCAAACCTCCCTGAGTTCTATGTCAAATCTCCTTTTGACGGGAAGCCCGCATCAACAGGAAATGGCACGATGGTCGCGTTCGAGGCGCGCAGCCAACAACAGGTTCGTGATCTTCATGCCGCTGCACTTGAGGCGGGTGGAAGAGACGATGGAGCGCCGGGCTTCAGAGAGGCCTACGGACCGAACTTTTTTGTCGGCTACCTGCGCGATCCTCAAGGCAACAAGATCGCGTTATTCTCCAGCGATCAGAGCGAACCAAGAAGAGACGGATGAAGGAAACTGTCTGGTTGGGCGGGCAATACAACGATGGCCTTGGCCTCGGTCGCATCATTTGCTATCTACTTTGCACGGTCGGCAGAAACCGAGGCGTCGCTGCTCCTCCGGGAGAGCTAAACCTGCCAAACAGATCGAACGGCAAAGCATTCACTAACACAGTTGAGAGCGCCGCTTCGTTAAGCCAGCGACCGACGATCCAGCAATGGCGCTTGATGTGGAAGCCCCATGCCTAAAATCTCTCTGCCGTTACACGCGGACGACTTGACCGTGTTTGTGCGATCCCTCGCCAAGCAACTCGGTGACGCAAGCCCGCCGCACCTCGTGCTCATGAATATGGCTGCGCGTGCCGCAGGTTTTCAAAACGTCCAACACATGCGCTCGGTCCATGCCGCTGGTCAAAGGCTTGCGCGCGCAACCAACGGGCAAACTGTTGATGCGAGAACCGTAGAGCGCGCCTTGTATCAATTCGATGCCAATGGTCGTCTCCTTCGCTGGCCGTCCAGACGCAACGTGCAAACGCTTGCTCTTTGGGCGCTCTGGGCAAGACTTCCGCCGGCACAGTCGATGATGGAGCAGGAAGTCAACGAGCGTCTGATTCTCGAACACGCGTTCGAAGATCCAGCAACCCTGCGGCGCACAATGATTTCTGCCGGGCTTCTGACGCGTCAAAACGATGGTACCGACTACCGACGCGTCGAACAGGAGCCGCCAGTCGAGGCGAAAGCTCTCATTCAAGCACTGAACATGCGGCGCCGAAACCGTATGCCAAAAGCAGAGGAGGTCGGCCATGCATAGAGGATCTTGCCTTTGTGGCGCCGTAAAGATCGTCGTCGAAAGTGACCTGCCACGCCCCACCGCGTGCCACTGCCAGCAATGTCGCAAGCATTCCGGTCATTTTGAGGCCTCCATAGATATTCCCCGTACAGCACTTCGGATCGAAGGCGAGGATGTAGTGCGCTGGTACCAGTCTTCTGAAAAGGCGCGACGGGGCTTTTGCGGCACCTGTGGATCAACACTGTTCTGGGATCCGATCCACCATGACTGGACGGCTGTCGCCATGGGCGTATTCGATGGTCCAACGCATACGTCCCTCGCGATGCATATCTTCGTGTCCGAGAAAGGGGACTATTACGAGATCGCAGACGGACTCCCTCAAAACGAACGTTAGCGCGAAGCAGAATTGGTTTTCGGAAACAGAGATGAGACAAAAGTTGATTTTGCTGACAGGCTGTTCTGGTGGCGGGAAGTCAACGTTACTTCAGGCCCTCGGCGAGCGCGGACACGCTACGGTGACAGAGCCCGGTCGACGGATTGTTGCGGATGAATTGGCCCGATCGGGTCACGCTTTGCCGTGGGTCAACATGCACGCATTCGCATTGCGTGCCATTGAGGTTGCAATGAGCGACTTGCACGCAGCGCGTGAGTTAGAAGGTTCTGTCTTTTTTGATCGCGGGTTGGTCGATGCAGCTGTTGCTTTAGCGAGTTCCGGCGGACAGGACTTATCAGAAACACTCGGAAAAACGCGGCAATATGCGAAGCAAGTTTTTGTGGCTCCGCCATGGAAAGAGCTTTTCACGCAGGATGGTGAGCGCAGACACGACTTCTGCGCAGCAGTTCAGGAGTATCACCGTATTTTGTGCGCATTAGATACCCTTGGCTACTTGAGAACGGAGCTGCCAAGGGTATCAGTGCAACAACGCGTTGAATTCGTTCTGAGCATATGCGGTGCAGCTTAGACCAGTGGTCCGCTTCTAACCCATCAAGCTCTCGACTTTGCACCCGCAGCGAACGGCGGCAGTACGGGCTGCACCGCAGCATCGGAGGCGGGCAACGAATGTCTCTTATGGGCCGCCATTGCAGCTCGAGTTATCGGGTCACTTAGCTGCAGTCGGGAGCCGGGGTAGCGCCAAAACAAACCCTTGGTTCTTAAGGCATAGTGCCACGTCGCCAGAGATTAGCAGATGGTCTTATACATATGTCCCCTGTTTGCTACCTTTAGCCATGCTTACCCCTAACCGATATGCGTTTCGCAAGGTGACGTCGGCTGATCTTGCGATGATCTCAGAATGGCAATCGCACCCACATGTTCGCGAATGGTGGGATTCCAATGAGCCAAGCACGAACAACGAATTGGAAGACGCGCGAGTCCGACGATGGATCGTTTCGCTTGCGGAACGCCCGTTTGCATATATCCAGGATTACACTGTTCACGGTTGGGAGGATCACCATTTCTATTCCCTTCCGCCGGGATCTCGGGGCATCGACCAGTTCATTGGTGAGCCAGATATGATCGGGCGCGGGCACGGCCCGGGCTTTATCTCTGAGCATCTTAAACGGGTGTTTTCCGCAGGAGCCCCGGTTGTCGCAACAGATCCGCACCCGGACAATGCGCGTGCGATCGCGGCCTATCACAAGGCGGGATTCTCTGCCTTTGGTGAAGCGCGGCAAACGCCCTGGGGGCCGATCCTGCCGATGAAGGTCAGCCGTTAAAAAATCTGGCTACGGCAGCCTATACGTCTGGCGCAAGCACTTCGAACCTTAGACGACTCCGTGTTCCGAGACTTGCAGGGGATGCGCTTCCGCCCAGTCAGCAAGAAAGGCGGACATCTCGGGAACGGTTGCAAATTGCGAGGCCTTTCGCGGAAGCGCCACACCGGTCTCCAGCGCCAGACGCGCGCATTCGATGTGATGGCGATGCGCCCTTTGTGGGCAGTTTTCTGACCCGTGAACAATCGTTGACAGCAGTGTCCCTCCGTAGGCATTTGTGTGGTTCAGGTCCGGGTTTTGGTTCAGGAAATACGACATGACGTCGGGCATTCCTTCCCAACCGGCAAGGTGCAGGGGCGGCATTCCCATTTCGTCCGGCAGATTTGGGTCAAAGCCAATTTCGACCAGTCGATGCATGTGAGGCAGGGTTCCTTCACGCCAGACGAGGCGGCAAAGAAGAAACCTCATCTCTTGCGACAGGGCACTCATGTCGATCTGGTCGTCGTCCTTTGACGCTGCGTCCGCTGCCCGTGCGAGTTGCTCTTCGGTCAACGTCAACTGCGTGGATGCACCTGCGCGCTCCAGAACTGACGCGACATCCGTGTTTCCGAAGATGCGGGCAAAGGCATAGGGAGAATGGCCGCGGCTAACAGCACTTGGGTTCGCGCCGTGCTCCAACAAAAGCCGAGCGATTTCGCCCGAAGCCAAACGCCGGGCTGCCTGATGCAAGGCGGGGATCACCAAGGAAGGTTCACCCGACGGACGAGGATTGATGCCTTCATTGGGATCAGCGCCGTGTTCCAGCAACAGCCGGACTGCATCGGTGCTGTTGAAGTCAATCGCCCTCGGCAACGCATTTGTTCCTTTCGGATTTGCCCCATGTTCCAACAACAAACGAAGACTTTTGGTATGGCCCAGTTCAGTGGAATGGTGGAGGGATTCATTGTCGTCGGGATTTGCCCCATGCTCCAACAGCCACCTGGCCAAAGGTATGTTGTCTGCATGACTGATGGCGCCATAGAGAGCGGACAAGCGTTGGTCTGTCTCGGAGTCGAATGCAAAACTGTCATTTACGTCAGCGCCGTGTTCGACAAGCAATTCCGCCATGGCGAGCATCTCGGGTTCTTTCTCAGGCGCTGTCTTGATGTATTGCGAAAACGCCAGGTGGCACATTGGTCGCCGCGGAGGGTATTCGCGCGACGCGGCATTCGCATCTTGCGCCAGGATCTTGTGCATCGCTGCTACGTCATACAGCGCGACGAGAAGAGGTACCTGACCGTCTGCGAGGTCTGGTTCATCCGCGAGCAGATGTACGACTGTCTCGTGTGAACCATTGTAAAGCGCCCAACGCAGCCGCCCCTGTTTCTGCGCGCGATCCATACCTTGCGTTTCAACGGCAAGTTTCAATGCTGGCCACGAAGCGTATCCAGTCTCGCGCGCTATGACATGCAGACAATCCGCGTGTTTGTAGGCCCCGATTGCGGGGGTTGCGACAATGCCGTGGACACGCAACATGGCGCCTTTGTCGCCTTCTGTCAGAGCCTTGCCTAAAGCCTTGGCATCACGGCGCAGTTGATCGAGTGATTTGGTCATCGGTCTTCCCTCCACTGCCCGTCGGTCCGCTAATCCGGGCTGAGAAACCGATGTGGTTTTCACACATTCTGTGCGAGGTGCCGATGACAGCTTTCCGCGGACCAGGGGGCCGCCTCGGAACGGCCTCAGGTCAACGTAGCGTTTGCCAATATGTCCCGCAAGCCGGTTGCGGATCAAAGGCCAACTTGAGCGATTTCTGTTCGCATCAAGTGGCCGTCGGATGGTCTGCGATCGCGGCTTTTCGGTTGGCTACATGCTACCTGCTTTGTGTCAGGCAATTCATCGATTTTGAGCAACAAACAATGTAAACTGTAAGCTCTAGCTGCCAACCCAACTGCACGTGGGAGGATCGAATGAACGATAGGAGCAGCCCAACTGAGGGAATGATTGACTATGCAGGGAATTCCCTCCCGCAGAAGCACTCAATTCAATCTCGCGCAGACGATGTTCGGGAAATGGCCGACAAGGTTCTGGCCTCATCAGACGAAATACACATCGCTGACTATGGCTGTGGCACAGGATCTAACGCGATCTTGTCGGTCAAGCCTGCTGTAAAGTCTTTTGCTGACCGCTACCCAAGTCGCTCCATCTTTGTTCACCATGTCGATCAGGCGGAAAACGATTGGAATACCCTATTCGATTTTGCTGCTGGCCAAGACGGTTACACCAATCTCTCTTCCAGTATTCGCCCTGTTGCAAGCGTAGGTAGCTTTTTCTCAATGGCTGCACCGACCGCTACCATTGACGTCGGGACTTCGTTTGGGGCGAGCCATTGGCTCAGCACACAGCCCCTGGTCTCTTCAAAGGGCACGCTGTGGTTCGCAGATTTGCAGGGAGAAGCTCGCCTGGAGCTCAAAAGACAAGCGCAACGAGACTGGGAAAGTTTCCTAACTTTCCGACATAGTGAATTGCGAAGTGGCGGCAGGCTTATGGTCTCAACACTGGGCTCCATCCCGGATGCGAGCGAGGTTAATGGCGTTTGTAGTTCTGGCCGGCACACCTATCGCGCGATGTACGACGTTGCCGAAACGATGGTGAAAGACGGGTTAATATCTGAGCACGCGCTGCGGGACTTCGTAATGCCAATCTGGTTTATGTCCAGGGAAGAGGCACTAGAGCCATTTCAACGTAACAAGGAATTGGCAGATGGATTTTTGATCGAAAGAGCTGAGGTAGCTCCGGCTCAGCAAAAACCGGATGATATCTTTGCAGATCAGATCAATGCGCCCCAAGAGTACGCAGCAAGCTATAAAGGCTTTGTTCGCTCCTTCACCGAGTCCACGTTCAGGCAATCCTTGTTACGCAGTGACACTGAGCAGAAGACCGAACCTCTTCTGGATCAGTTTTATGATCGCTTTGAAGCGACCATCAAGGAAGGAGGGGGAAAATACGCCTTTGAAATCTGGTTGTTGACGATCGAGCTTAGAAAACAATGAGCGAACATCTATGCTGGCTTGTTTCAATCCTACGCTTTCGCAAGGCTTGTCGAAATAGTTCGCCAGCCCTTTTTTGTTCTACATAGGAGTGTCAAAATGCGTTTTCTTGCCGCCATGCTTATTCTCACCTATGCCCTTCCTGTTTCAGCTGACAGCGCTCTAGAATGCGGTCAATTTACTGTCTACTTAGAAGACCTGAAGATCACGTCTGGTGGCGACAAAATCGGGGATGTTGCAGTTGGGCACGTCACGGTTTTCGGTGAAGATGGTCAGGTTGTTGGTATGCAGAATGTCACGACGCTGATAGCGCCTGGCGCAAGTGAGGGCAAAACCCAGCTTATCGTTAACGCCTACCTAACAATCGACGGCAACCAGCTAATCTATTCTGGCTCGTACCCAGCCCCGAGCAGTCCCGACACCGTGCCCCACTTCGAAACCCAATTGGCAGTTGTCGGTGGCACTGGCGTGTTCAAAGGCGCAAGTGGTCAGGTGAAGTTCTTCAAAAAAGACAACAAGCGCGCTGCTGAGTTTGATGTCAAGTGCACCGGTTAGCCAAAGTCTTCAAGTACCGAGGGTGGATAGAAGTAAAGCAAGTTAATGGCTACTATTGGCCTAGATGAAAACAGGCAGCGACTCTGTCTGCGTTCTTTGCGTTCCGCGCTAGTTAGCATCTAGCACCTGCAGCGAAACTCTCCTCTAATTGACCGCATCGCATTGATGGAAAGCCTCGATCAATGTCCGGTTTGACCGCAATGGCGGGTTTTGATCCCGTATCTCTCCTATCACGCCTGACGCCCAAGATGTCGCAGCCCTAAGATCTGGCAAGTCATATCACTCCGTCGCGAAGTGGCTCGCGGCTAAGTTTTCCCAATCGAATACCCCCAAAAATTCAGGGCCGTGTCAGCGCCCAGAACCGCAAGGGCAGGGCGATAGCTGCTGCCACCAGACCCAGAGTATAGCCGATCCAGACGCCGACGGCTCCGAGATCAAAGAGGAAACCCAGTGCATAGCTGGCCGGCAAGGCAAGCGGCCAATAGGCTGTCAGGGTAATTATCGTCGGCAGGTTCATGTCCGACATTCCCCTCAGCGCACCCAAAGCAGTGCCCTGAACGCCGTCCGCAACCTGCAGCAGTGCCACGATAAAAAACAACGTGACCGCGAGGTCAACGACGGCCGGGTCATCCGACATGCTTTCCGCCATCATCCGACCAGCGGTAATGAAGACGATGGCGGCAACTGCCTGCCATAGCGTGACCATCACAAAGGACGCCTTCAGGATCGGTCTGAGCCTTTCTCGACTCCCTGCGCCGACTGCAAGACCCACACGGATCGAGGCAGCACCCGCCATGCCAAGCGGGATCATATAGGCCAGCCCCGCAAGCGCGTTGACGATTTGATGGGCGGCCAGCGCCTCGGCCCCCAACCAACCCATCATCAGGCCCACCACGGCGTAGGCTCCGCCCTCACCTGCATAGCCAAGACAGAGCGGCAGGGCGTCTTTGGCCTGTGACCAGACATCCGCCCATGCAACAGTCACCCGTTGGCGAAAGGCGGCCAGCCCTGGCGCGCGTATCAAAACGTAAATCCCGGCTAACAGCGACGTACATTGCGACAGTATGCTGGCCAGGCCAGCGCCCAGAATTCCAAGATCAAGGATGTGAATGAAGGCATAGTTTGCGGGTACGTTGAACAGGACACCCAGATAAGACAGCGCCACGGCCGTCCAGGGCCGCCCAACGGCGTCGAACAGAGCCTTCAGGCCGAAAAACAGCGTGAAAGGCACGATCCAGATCGCCATCGACATCCAGTACGGCAGAAGGATCGCCAGAACCTCCCTCGGTTGACCCAAAGGCCCCAGCAACGGATAGAGCGCCATCATCACCAACGCCGCGCCGCCGCCGCCCAGAAGGCACAGCAACAGCCCGCTGCGCAACGAAAGCGCAACCCGCGCGGCATCGCGTGCGCCTTCGGCCTGGCTGATCTGCACGGAAATAGCCGTGATCACGCCCCAAAGGGCGGAGATCAGGATGATCAGAACGGCTGTGGTCACACCGGCCGCCGCCAGCGGGATTGTTCCAAGCGGAGAAATCATGGCCGTATCTACGACGCCGATCAATAGCGCTGCGGCCAGCCCGACCATCAGCGGCACGGCCAGCCGGATCAACGGCGTGAATTCGGCGCGGGTGGGCGCCTGCGAAATCAGGATTTGGTCTGTCATGGGTCACCTGCCGGAAAAGATCCGGCGAAAAAGTCGCGGTCAGGAGCTTTAAGCTCAGAATGAAGAGGGGCTGCTCAGCCCTGCGACGGGAACACCATGAAATTGGTCCTTTTGGGGGACAAGATAACAGGTAAGGTTCTAGGGGAAGAATTGTTCGGCGTCCAGATCGCTTTTGCAGGCTGTTTGTCGAACTCTGCCAAGGTCAGGAATGAGCAAGGTTCACCGGGACGTGATAAGGCTCTTGCAAAACCATGATTTAATTGGCAGCCAATTGGGCAAGGTCACGCAGAATTTTGGCACTTTGGTCGTCGGCCGGAAAAAACAGCTCAATCTTCAAATCGTCCAGCGTGACGTCCGTGACTGTGCTGAATTGCGCAATCGTTCCAAATAGGGAAAGCCGCTGACCCCCAAAGCGGTAGATCGTAGAAATTGTCGGCCCGATCGCCGCGTCACTGCGGGCGTGCCCCTGTTGCGACAACGCGCGCGCCGCGGCATCCAGTGCGGGTACGCCGCCCGCGTTGGCGCTTTCAGCGCGCAGGCGCAACATCGTGTGATGCGCAACCTCGGGCCAGTTTTCAACAAGCTCAGGCATCAGCGGACTGGTCAGCAGGTCCAGCAGGCTTTGCCCTTCGCCGATCCCCAGTGGCTTGAAAAGCCTTTGTGCTCCGCTGTTGAGCATCACAACATTCCAGAGCCGGTCCAGTACCATTCCTGGGTAAGGGGCATGCTGCTGAAGTGTCCATTCGACCGCATCCCGGATTGGCGACATCGCCGCGTCATCAATCGGTGTTGCCTCAAAACGCGGCGCGAACCCTTCGGCGCGCATCATCTGATTTCGGGTTTCGACCGGAAGGTTCATGACCTCAGATAAATGAAGGATCATGTCCGGGCTGGGCCGGGACCGCCCGGTTTCTAGAAAGGAGATATGGCGCGCGCTGACTTCAGCTTCGACCGCGAGGTCCAGCTGGCTCATCCTCCGTCGCTTTCGCCACTCTTTCAGCATGCCGGGATAGGGTGTCATGACCTGAGTTTAGCAAGGGTCCGGACAGAATTCACTTACCTTTGAGGTAATTGATTTGCGTCCCCTGCAAGCTGCATGAAGGGCGCATATCGAAAGGAGAAACTCATGACCCAACAACAGTCAGCAATGCGAATATCAGGCGGTGTGCTTGTTGCAACCGGGGCGCTTTTTGCGCTGGCCGCGTTTCAGTTTCTTCATCCCGTTGCGCATATCTTTCTGCAAATCGCGTATTGGCCAATGCACGCCGTTCCCGCGGAGCTGATGGTTCCGTCGCCTTTATTGCTGGTGATCACCGGTGGCCTGACGGTTGGCTTGGGGGGAATGCAGTGGGCGCTGGGAACCTATGTTGCTCCGGTATCGGCGACAGCCGCGACCAAGACCGCTCAGATTGCGGCATGGTCCTGGTTTTGCGCCGACAGTTTAGGCTCTATTCTAGTAGGTGCGCCCTTCAACGTCGTACTAAACCTGTCCTTTCTGGTCCTGATCCTGTTGTCTTGCCGCCCCGGCACGGCAAACAAACCCGCAACATCCTGACGTGAAGTGGAATTTACTGGGTTAAAAGATGGACTGGCTACTCTAGAAAACCTTCAATGGTCGAGACGACTTCAACGTCAGTTTTTGCATCGGACATGCTGGTGTTCTCAAGGGCGCTGCTGTTTTCGCACTTGGCTTGAGCTGGTCGAATATGGGCAGGATTTCCTCTTCCAGTTTGGCCGGCTTTTCTTCGGACCAGCCGACCTTGGTCTTTGCAGGTTGCAGGATGCGTGCGAAACGATTTCTCCGGCGGCCTTGAAAAATTGTCTATAGGAACTGCAAACCGCAGGGTCCGTTTATCGCGCGGAAGGAGAATAGGCATCCCTCCGGGCACGGATCGATTGATAAAAGCAAGGGCAGCTTAATGCCCTTGCTTGGACGGCTCCTTAAAAAGGGAACCGATAATGCGAAGGAGGTGGGTGTTCAGCCTCCGGTGGAAGACCAACGTCCTTCCTCAGATGAGCCGGCAACTCGGCTCTCTTTCGTCGAATAGGCCGTTCCACACTGGGTCGCCGGTCGAAGATAGCCGCTAGCCGCAGTAAGAGGCCGCGCGACCAGCCAATTGGTATGTGAAGTGATAAGCTTGGCATTGTTCTCTCCATGAAATGATGGAAAGCCGCCACATGAGGAAAACACAAAAAAGGCCGCTCACGAGGCGGCCTTCAGATCGGAAATCTGTCAGACCGCTTTAACGGGCTACTGCGCCTACCGCGCGAAGTATTGAGGTCTGACAATTCAGCATATCTGATATCTCCTGTATCAGGGTTTCCGGTTCGTCTTGTTACCAGACGAATGGTCTCAGTTCAACAAACCACACATGTATTGGTCGAATTCCGCCGGATAGCCAGCTCACACCCGTTGGGAAGAAACCAATGTATTGTTCTATTCGCAACCAGTGGCGACGGCGGCGGCACTTGTAATTTCTCAAACTCTGCGTTCGCATCGAACGGCAGCTTTGTGGACTTGCAATCGCAGAATCTCGATTGTCGGTCGAATGTCGGCTCTGGGCCGGGAATTTGTCCGTTTCGTCAATTTGCGGAATTGGCGACATAAGAAGAGGGTTCGGTACCAACTCTTCGTTCAGTAAGAAACTCTGCAACAGATCCGTGCAGCAAGCATGTCCTTCCATGCGAAGTAAGACGCTTTCGGAGTTCGCTTCATTGAACTGAAATCTACATCAACCAGGCCAAAGCGTTTTTCATACCCCAAGGCCCATTCGTAATTGTCCAATAGGGACCAGACAAAGTACCCCTTAACCGGAACCCCTTCGCCCAAGGCGACCTGGACTGCCGACAAGTGTTGATCCAGATAGTCGATACGGTCATCGTCTTGTTGACGCTCGGGGCTGGCCATACCGTTTTCGGTCACGAAGATCGGCAGGTCGCCGGTGTATTCACGTGCTGCTCGGATCAGGAACCTGCTCAGCGCGGTGGGGTCGATTTCCCAACCCATTTGGGTCTTCGGCAGAGGGCCGGGAACCTCAGCGAGACTTGGCCACGCTGTTTCTGCGGGCGCGATAAGTTTACGGGTGTAGTAGTTCAGTCCGCACCAGTCTACGGGTGCTCCGATGCTATCGAAATCATCTTGCCAGCCCGACGGAAGGTGGGGCTCCAGCCCCTCCAGAACATTCTCGGGATAGGCCTTGTTGAACACGCCGCCCAGAAAGAACCGGTTGTATATTCCGTCATACAGAGCGGCGGCCTGTTGTGCCTCGGCGCTGTCATCGGCGGGTTCGGCCCATTCCAGATTGAATACGCCGCCCAGGTTAGACATGCCCAACCCACGCATCGTCTGAATGGCCTGACCATGGGCCAGCAGAACGTGATGCATAGCGCGCGCCGTGGCTCGAATATCGCGCAGCCCGGGAGCGTGGTGCCCTTCGAAATGGCTCAACCAACTGACACACCACGGTTCATTGATGGGGGCGACGCTGTACATGCGGTCGCCAATCCGTCCCATGATGACCTCAGTGAAATCGGAAAACCAACCGGCAATATCCCGGTTGCGCCAACCGCCCAAGTCGGCCAGGGGCGACGGCAGTTCCCAGTGATACAGTGTCGCGCACGGACGGATGCCACGCTCCAAAAGCGCGTCGGTCAGGCGATCATAAAAATCCAATCCCGCCTGATTAACAGGTCCGCGCCCCTCGGGCATCACACGCGCCCAGCTGGTTGAGAAGCGATAGCAATCGAATCCCGCGTCGCGCACAAGATCAAGATCCTGTTCAAACCGGTTCAGGTGATCACAGGCCAGATCGCCGTTTTCTCCCCGCACTACATTTCCGGGTGTCGCTGCAAACGTATCCCAATGTGTCGAACCGGCGCCGCCTTGGGCATGGCCTTCGATCTGGTAAGCAGAGGTGGCGACTCCGAAATGGAAGTCATTGGGGAAATCGCTGCGCGTATGTTTCATTGTCAGATCCTGTTGGGTGCTGGGCCGGTTGATTTGCCAACAACCAGTTCCGCCTCAAGCAATCTGGTCTTGACCGGATCGTCAGGCGATTTGATCCTCTCAATCAACATCTCGGCGGCCAGCTCTCCTGCATGCCGTACTGAGGACCGCGTTGCTGTAAAGATGGGCACATCCTGTCCGTTTTTGAGATAAGAAAGGTCATCATCATGCGCGATGACCGAGACATCCCGGCCAATTCGCAGCCCTGCCTCGTCCAGCGCCCGCCTCACACCAATCGCTGAAATCATCGAGGATGCCAGAATGGCGGTTGGTGGATCGTCCAGTTGCAGCATATCGCGGGTTTCATGATGGCCGTAGACCTCGGTCATTTCGGCGCTGCGCATTAATTGTGGGTCCGGGATCAAGTCCGCCTGTTCCAGCGCTTGTAGGTATCCGGCACGACGGCGCTGTGCGAAATCCATATCCTCAAGCCCGTTAATCAGGGCAATCCGGCGGTGACCCAAGTCGATCAGGAACTGTGTTGCGCGCCGAAAGGAGCTTTTGTTGTTCACATCGATCCAGTCATACTCTGCATCTATCCCGGTCGAACGACCGTGTACGATAAATGGTACCGCCATCCGGTTTAGCAGATCGATGCGACGCTCGTTGACCTTGGGGCCTTGCAAAACGACGCCATCCACGGCTCCGCGCTGAAACAAGCTGCGATAGGCCCCTTCGATCGAAGTGTCATCCGCGGTGGTGAACATCATGTCGTAGCCGTTCGCAGAGTATGTCCGCGCAGCGCCGGCGACAAAGTCGCCGAAGATCGGGTTCACCATCTCGTGCTGGGACGAACTGGGGATGACGTGCCCGATCACCATGGACTTGCCAGTCGCCAGACCTTTGGCGCGGCTGTTTGGCCGATAGCCATGCTTGTCTGCAGCGGCCTGCACGCGCACACGAGTCGCCTCGTTCACCTCTGGATAGCCGTTCAGCGCGCGACTGACCGTTGTCTGCGAAAGACCGAGAATCTCAGAGAGCTGCTTCAGGTTCATTGTGTTCAAAGCGCCTTCAAATGGATGCTCACTTGTTTTGTTGTGGTTTTTTGCTTCCGTCAACCCGTTTTGGCAATGAGGTCAAAATCGGCAATAATTGAGGGGTAGAAAACGATATGTTGACAGAATCTGATTGCCAGCAGATAAAGTGCAACATCCAAAGCGCTTTGAAAATCTTGCAATGCGCAGATATTACTGGGAGGAGATTTCATGAAACACGCGCTTTATGCAGGTGTGGCCACATTCGCCCTGATGGCGGGAACGGCTCAGGCTGATAAGGTTACCGTGTTCGGGCCATGGCTGGGCCCGGACCAGGAAAACGTCGAAGCGGTTCTGGATGGCTTTGCAGCCGCGACAGGCCACGACTACGCGTATGTTGGTTCAGATAGTTTCGAGCAGCAGATCAGGATTGATGCAGAGGCAGGCTCGGCGCCGAGTATAGCCGTTTTCCCGCAGCCTGGTCTGGCGGCGGATATGGCCAAGTCGGGTTTTCTGACACCGTTGGGCGATGGCACCGCTGATTGGGTTCGTGACAATTACGCAGCCGGACAATCTTGGGTAGATCTGGGCACTTTTCCGGGGCCCGAAGGGCAGGATCACCTTTATGGGCTTTTTTACAAGGTAGATGTGAAATCCCTTGTTTGGTACGTGCCTGAGAATTTCGAGGATGCCGGTTACGAAGTTCCGACCACGATGGAGGAACTGAAGGCTTTGACCGATCAGATCGTCGCAGACGGAGAGACGCCGTGGTGCATCGGTTTGGGTTCAGGTGGTGCGACCGGTTGGCCAGCGACCGATTGGGTCGAAGACATGATGCTGCGCACTCAATCGCCCGAGGACTATGACGCCTGGGTGTCCAATGAAATGAAGTTCAATGACCCGAAAGTGGTCGCTGCCATCGAAGAGTTCGGCGCGTTTGCACGCAATGATGACTATGTTGCGGGCGGGGCAGGTACGGTCGCAACGACCGATTTCCGTGACAGTCCAAAGGGCATGTTCAGTTCGCCACCACAATGTTACATGCACCGTCAGGCGTCGTTCATCCCGGCATTCTTTCCTGAAGGCACGGTTGTCGGTGAAGATGTTGATTTCTTCTACTTCCCCGCATATGAAAGCAAGGATCTGGGTAGCCCGGTTCTTGGTGCCGGCACGCTATGGGCAATCACCAATGACAGCCCGGCTGCACATGATCTGATCGCCTATCTGCAGACCCCCGAAGCACATGAGACATGGATGGCCCTGACCGGCTTCCTGACGCCACACAAAGGCGTTGATACCTCCGTGTTCTCGGATCCGACGCTCAAGAAGATGAACGACATTCTTCTGGGTGCGACCACCTTCCGGTTTGATGGTTCGGACCTGATGCCGGGCGGCGTAGGGGCCGGCACATTTTGGACCGGTATGGTTGACTATGCTGGTGGAAAGCCCGCTCAGGAAGTTGCTGACGAGATCCAATCTTCCTGGGATTCGCTGGACTAAGCGCGTTAAAACCCGGGCGGTCTGCGCGTCAGGCCACCCCTTTTCCCCTTCGCAACGGAGAGCATGATGCATCCGGCAATTCAGGGCCTGCTGACCATCGCCATAGGCGTATCGGGCTGTGTGGGCTATTTCTTTCTGTCCAACCAGTTTCTGGACAAGGTTCTGTTCCCTGCGCGCGGGCCGAATGCCGGCCGCAACATCAACCGCGCGAATATGATCCGGCCTTGGCTGTTTTTGCTTCCGGCGCTTGTAGCGATTGGCCTATATCTGGCCTATCCGGTAGTTGAGACGTTGCGCCTGTCGCTCACGGATCGCATCGCCGGTGGTGGGTATAAGTGGGTTGGTCTCAATAACTACGTCCAGATGGTGGCAGAACCGAAATTCTGGGAAGCCATGCGCAACAATTTGTTCTGGCTGATCGTGGTCCCTGCAATGTCGACTGCATTTGGTCTGTTGGCAGCTCAGCTAACTGATCGGATCCGCTGGGGTAACATCGCAAAAGCACTGATTTTCATGCCGATGGCGATCTCTTTCGTCGGGGCTTCGGTCATTTGGAAACTGATCTACGATGCGCGTCCGGCCGAGCAAGACCAGATCGGGATTCTGAATGCGCTTTATCTGTTCTTTGGTGGGGCCGAGCCGCAAACCTGGCTAACCATTCCGTTCTGGAACAATTTCTTCCTCATGGGGATCCTGATCTGGATTCAGACAGGCTTTGCCATGGTGATACTGTCCGCCGCTTTGCGCGGCATCCCCGAAGAAACCGTCGAGGCGGCGGTTTTGGATGGGGCCAATCCCTTCCAGATATTCTTTAAAATCAAGGTGCCTCAAATCTGGAACACAATTCTGGTTGTTTGGACAACCATCACCATTCTGGTCCTGAAGGTCTTCGACATTGTTTTCGCGATGACAAATGGCCAGTGGGAGACACAGGTTCTGGCCAACTACATGTACGACAAGATGTTCCGCGCCAATGATTGGGGCGTGGGTTCGGCATCGGCCATGGTGATCATGTTGCTGGTGACGCCGATCTTGGTCTGGAACATCCGCAACGCACGCCGGGAAATGGAGTAGGGGATGAGCGATATTGCAGGAACCAAACCCGCCCTTAGATGGATCGTCCAGGCCTCGGTCCTCTTTCTCGTGGTGCTTTGGGTAATACCGACACTGGGATTGTTGATCTCATCCTTTCGCACGGCTGACCAGATCGCGACCAGTGGCTGGTGGAAATCCCTGTTCCCGTCCGAACAAAACCTGACGCTACGCACGGCCGTGCCCAATACGCAAATTCTGAAAAACGGGACGTATGTGATTGAAGGGAACCTGTTCGACGAAGGGCAGAAAGCTACGATCTCAAAGTGGGGTGTCAGCTCCCGCGCGGTGGATGCGTATGAACCCGGTCAGACAGCGGAATTGCGTCGTGGCGGGACTATCACGGTCGATGCAAACGGGAACTACAAAGCGGAAAATGAAGAGGAGTTTACTGGCAGCCGCGGCCCGCGTGTTTTCGTAAGTGCAGAACTTCCACCCGAGTTCACGTTGGACAATTACCACAAGGTTCTCTTGGCCGAGAACAGCACCGACAGTATGGGTCGGGCGTTCTTTAATACTCTCACAGTGACCATTCCTGCCACGATCATCCCTATCCTGGTTGCGGCGTTCGCCGCTTATGCGTTGGCGTGGATGGAGTTCCCGGGCCGCGCGTTGCTGATCGCAGCTATTGTCGGGCTTTTGGTTGTTCCGCTTCAGCTCGCACTGATCCCTTTGCTGAAATTCCATCTTAATATTGGGATCGGCAAAGGGTATCTGGGTGTCTGGATGGCCCACACTGGCTTTGGAATGCCGCTGGCGATTTACCTTCTTCGCAGCTACATGGCCGGTCTGCCACGTGATTTGATCGAGAACGCGCGGGTCGACGGGGCGTCTGAGTTCCAGATCTTTACGAAACTGATCCTTCCACTCAGCTTCCCGGCGCTGGCGTCTTTCGCGATCCTGCAGTTCCTGTGGACCTGGAACGACCTTCTGGTGGCCAAAGTCTTCCTGATTGATGCATCAGGTCAAACCACCGTCATGACCAATCGAATTGTCGAACTGCTGGGTACAAGAGGGGGCAACTGGGAAATCCTCGCCACCGCTGCGTTTGTTTCGATCATTGTTCCACTGATTGTTTTCTTCGCAATGCAAAAATACCTGGTCCGTGGCCTGCTGGCCGGATCCGTCAAATAGAGGCGTCTGATGAACGTGCAGAACACTGTAGAACTTTCCAAATCAACCAAAGCAAAGTCAGAGTGGTGGCGCGGTGGCGTGATCTATCAGATCTATCCGCGCAGCTTTCAGGACAGCAATGGTGATGGGATCGGTGACTTGAAAGGGATCACCCAACGTCTGGATTACATTGCGGATCTGGGGGTCGATGCGATCTGGATCTCGCCCTTCTTCAAATCTCCGATGAAGGATTTCGGCTACGACGTCAGCGATTATCGCGATGTGGATCCTATGTTCGGCTCGTTGGAAGATTTCCGCGAGTTACTCGATCAGGCCCATGACAAGGGTCTGAAAGTGATGATCGATTTGGTGCTGTCACACACATCTGATCAGCACCCTTGGTTCGGTGAGAGCCGCGCCAATCGGGACAACCCGAAATCCGACTGGTATGTTTGGGCCGACCCTAAACCGGACGGCACACCGCCCAATAACTGGTTGTCTATCTTTGGCGGTTCAGCGTGGCAGTGGGAGCCTCGTCGCCTGCAATATTTTCTGCATAACTTTCTGAGTTCGCAGCCAGACCTGAACTTTCACTGTAACGAAGTGCAAAACGCACTGCTGGATGTGGCTCGGTTCTGGCTGGACATGGGCGTGGATGGTTTTCGCCTGGACACGATCAACTTTTATTTCCACGACAAACATTTGCGGGACAATCCGGCCCTTCCGGTCGAAGAACGTAATGCATCAATTGCGCCTGCGGTGAACCCCTATAACCACCAGGATCACCTTTATTCCAAAAGTCAGCCCGAGAATATCGCCTTCCTCGAAAGGTTGCGCGCGCTGACCGACGAATATGAAGGCCGTGCCTGTTTGGGTGAAGTCGGTGATGCACAGCGCGGGCTGGAAATCATTGGTCAGTACACCTCGGGCGATCAACGAATGCATATGTGCTATGCCTTCGAGTTTCTGGAAAAGCGTGCGTTGACCGCGCCTTATGCAAAGCAGGTCTTTGATCAGCTCGAGGAAAAGGCAGGCGACGCATGGCCATGCTGGGCGTTCTCGAACCATGATGTTGAACGTCATGCCTCGCGCTGGGACCTAAACGATGCGGCCATTCGCCAGCACGCGGTTCTGATGATGTGTCTGCGCGGCTCTGCCTGTTTGTATCAGGGAGAGGAACTGGGCTTGCTCGAGGCAGATGTTCCGTTCGAGAAACTGCAAGACCCCTATGGCATCGAGTTCTGGCCCGAGTTCAAGGGTCGCGACGGATGTCGCACGCCAATGGTTTGGGCGACGCAGGACGAACATTCAGGCTTTAGCACCGGTGAGCCGTGGTTGCCTGTTAGTATGGCCCAAACGGAAAGAGCCGTTGACCGGCTCGAGGCGAACGACCAATCGATGCTGCACCATTATCGCCGCGCAATCGCCTTGCGCCGCGTCCACCCAGCACTAACTACGGGTGCGCAGTCCAACATGAAACAGGTTGGACCTGTGCTGACTTTCCAGCGTGAGGATGCGTCTGAAGCGGTGTTTTGTGCTTTCAACCTTGGAACGGAAGCTCAGCGGGTCGACTTGCCCTTGGGTGATTGGCGGGTCATCGGGCGGGAACTCGGCGGTAGCGACGGTGCAGGAAGCGTTACGCTGCACCCCGCACAGTTTTGTCTGATGGCTAAGGTTAAGGGGTAAACCATGTCAGAACTCAAACTTACGGATGTCGCGAAATCCTATGGTCCGGTCGATGTTCTGAAACATATCGATCTGGATATCGCAAAGGGCGAGTTGATCGTCTTTGTCGGTCCATCGGGTTGCGGAAAATCAACCTTGTTGCGAATGATTGCCGGGCTGGAAAAGATCACCGGCGGCACCTTGGAGATCGAAGGGCAGGTCATGAATGATGTGCCGCCCGCCCAAAGGGGCATTGCCATGGTGTTTCAGTCCTATGCGCTCTACCCACATTTGACCGTGCGCGAGAACATGGCATTTGCACTGAAGATCGCCAAGATGCCTGCTGCCGAGATCGATGCCGCCGTTGAACGCGCGGCCCAGACCCTTCAACTGGATCCGCTCTTGGATCGTCTGCCCAAGGCTCTGTCCGGAGGGCAACGCCAGCGCGTCGCTATCGGGCGCGCCATCGTGCGAGACCCCAAGGTCTATTTGTTCGACGAACCGCTTTCGAACCTCGATGCTGCGCTGCGCGTTGCAACCCGGATCGAGATTGCGCGCCTGAAAGAGGCGATGCCCGAAAGCACAATGATCTACGTGACCCACGATCAGGTTGAGGCGATGACGCTGGCCAGCCGGATCGTCGTTCTTGCCAACAAAGGCATCGCGCAGGTTGGTACGCCACTGGAACTGTACGAAACGCCGGATAACGAGTTTGTGGCGCAGTTCATCGGATCGCCCTCTATGAATCTGCTGTCTGGCAATATTTCCAAAACCGGGGATTTGACAGAGGTCACACTTGATGCGGGCGGAAAAGCCGTTTCATCCATTTCGACCACGCCCGAACAAATGGGTTTGCAGGTCAATATCGGCGTACGACCTGAGGATTTCGTTGCCGACGCCGCCGCTGGGTTTCTGGACGGCACTGTCGATTTTGTCGAAGCCCTGGGTGAAGTGACCTTGCTGTATTTTGCCAGCAGGCCGGGGGCTGAGAATATCGTCGCCAAGTTTCCTGGCGTTGAACGAAACCGACGTGGGAAAGCTGTCAAATTGAATGCGGACCCGAGCAAAGTGCATCTGTTTCACAATGGTTTGTCAATGCGGAAATGATGAGGGCTTTGTCGCGAACTTTTGGCCAGGAAGTCTTGGTGTTAATGGCGTTTCGGACTTTGATCGAGGCAGACAGTAACAATTTCATTCAAAGGCGCTCATTTCCCAAGGGACGTGATACTACACGCAGTGTTCTTCGATCTTCGTTACCCAGTGTCCTAGGATCTATTGCAAAGTTTCTTACTGAACGAAGAGTTGGTACCGAACCCTCTGCTTGTGCCGCCAATGCCGCAACTTGGCGAAACGGACAGATTCCGGGCGTAAGCTGACCTTTGCGGATCATGTGCGTCACTTCGCTGCTCACTTTGCCCGCAAGGCAGACGTCGGACAACTCGTCGATCTCGCAGATTAAGCGAATGGCCGGTTCGTTGAAGCTGCACCGCAGCGTGGCCAGAGGCGATGAATGACCAGTTTGGGCCGCCCGCGTAGGCGACCCAACTGCACTAGATTTCAATGGCTTCAGCGATGGCCAAGGCATCCTCGAGTTCGACACCGAGGTATCGGACCGTACTGTCCATCTTCGTGTGGCCCAGAAGGAGCTGAACCGCGCGAAGGTTTCCGGTCTTCTTGTAGATCTGAGTGACCTTGGTTCTACGCATCGAATGCGTGCCATAGGCGCTTGCCTCCAGACCAATCGACGTGACCCAGTCGCGGACGATTCGAGCATACTGACGGGTCGAGATGTGCAGCCGCTCATGGAAGCGGCCCGGCCAAAGGTACTCG
Source organism: Ruegeria sp. O4 (assembly GCF_056535125.1). NCBI lineage: Bacteria > Pseudomonadati > Pseudomonadota > Alphaproteobacteria > Rhodobacterales > Roseobacteraceae > Ruegeria > Ruegeria sp. O4. The sequence goes on from NZ_JBQERO010000032.1 coordinate 21,966, forward strand.
GAGCCGATCATCACCTCGTCTTCCATCCACTTCTCGACCGAGGCGCGAGTCCCTTCGGATATCTCAAATCGCACAGGTTTCTGTGTTTTGCTCTGTAAGACCGACGCCCGTTCCTTGATCTGACCTGTCGCCATAACATCAACGACTTTCATCTTCACCAGGTCGCAACCGCGGAGCTTGCTGTCGATCGCCATATTGAACAGTGCCAGATCGCGATGGTTCTCAGCGAGTTCGAGCCTAACCCGGATCGCCCAGACGTGTTTTGGCTTCAGGGGGCGCTTTTGACCAACAATACGTCCTTTTGGACGTGTCGCGGTTTGCTGCCGCTCCTTTGATAGCATTTATTGCAGCAAAGGAGACGAACTATGGGACTGAAACGGACGGACGAATTT
>NZ_JBQERO010000033.1:0-21364 GCF_056535125.1 Ruegeria sp. O4
ATCTGATCAACGGTACCATCGGCTTGTCGTATAATGGTAATGCAATTGGGCCAGACAGCCTGCCGGGCTGGCAGGCGCTTCAGGCCGAAGCTTCGGGCGGTGGCTACAAGGTGCTGTGGCAAAATGCGAACGGGTCATATGCTGAATGGACCACGGATGCTTCGGGGCAATACCAAGGCGGTGTTAGCATCGCCAATGTTGTGGATGTCGAAACCTTCTACAGTCACGATATTGATGGAAATGGGACCATCGGTCCTGCTCAACCAAAACTGAGCGCTTTGTTGGCACCGGAAAACAATACCGTGACGGTGGCCGAGGAGTCCGGTGCCTCCGAATGGGACGAAGATGTCGACTATCTGGAATTCGTGCCAGACTTGCCCACCTTCCAGAATGAGGAAGATATCTATGGATTGGTTGTCTCTTGCGTGAAAAACAACATTTACGGGCCTTCGACAACCATCCTGGAAGCTGTGTGGCAAGAAGCCACAGACAATGTGTCAGAAGAGGATGCCAACCTGACAATTGCATCCTTGCTGGAGGATGACAGCTTCTTTTGGTAATGTTGACCCCGCTCAGTAGGAGATGCTGATCGCGCTGCGATTGCCTCGGATACATTTCTGGTGCGAGAGAAGTGTATCTATGCCGAAGAAACGATTCAGTGATGTGCAAGTTGCCTTTGCGTTGTAACAAGCTCTGAGAGAGACGTGGGTCAACTGGTGTATGAAGATGCATTTTGGCCGACTGGCCTCAGGGAATCGTATTCAAGATCCAATTGGGGTCAGGTTTATGTGGACGGCTCAAGGCTGACTCTTCGGGGTTGAGATATTTGAATCCATTGGGGCGTATCGCACGTCAACAAACTTTCGTTTCACGTCACGTCAAAGGAGGTATGGCGACAGTTGGCCAACCTTCTGTTGATACAAGAATAAGGGACCTTTCCAAGGTCGCAGAGGAAAACCCCAGGCGCAGCGACCGCATATACATGGCTTGCAATTGGTTCGAAATCCGCCCGGAAATGCGCTGTGCTTTTGACGCAGATCACCGAATAACTCAGAGGGTTTAACCCGATATGTGTGAAATGTGCGCGATCCAGGCATTGGTTTCGTATGCTTGTGACGACAAGGTCGATCTCGGCGTCGTGTCCAACCAAGCGAAGCGCAGCTGTCTTGCCAAGCGTAGCTGTTCCGCCGCCATACATTTCACCGGTATAGCGGCATGTGCCATCACTTAAGGAAAGCACTTCAAACTCTGCCCTGAATGGAACATGTCCGGCCAGGTTCGACTTTGCGCCGATAGCCAAAATGATCCGTGCGCCCTCCCCTGCCGCATGGGCCTGAATGGCACTTTCCGGATCATGGAACAGACCCATCAGAACGTTTTTTACCCCGCCCTCAATCAAAGCGGCCAGCAGCCCCGTTGTATCTGACGTTCCGCCTGCGCCCGGATTGTCCTGAACATCGGCTAGAACGATGGGTTTTTCGCGCCTTTGACGACATGTAGAAACGGCCTCTTCCAAAGACAACATCTTACATTCAAGATTGGCCTCACGGGACAGGAACATGCTGACAATCTCTTTGGCAGCGGCAGCCGCTTTTTCAGCAGTCAAGGCATAAGCAAGGCAGGATGGTCCGGTGTCAGGAAAATCCGCCGCCGTAAAACCAAGAGCGATCTCTGCCAGAATGCCTTGCTGTTCAAACCTGACAGGCAATTGATAGATATCACTGATCGGCGCAGAACCCGTGTGTTGCGCATGCAGGGGGATCAGGTAAGGCACCGGTTGGAACGTTTTGTATAGGGTTTCACCCGCCAGCAGGCGACGCAAGACTGGAACGCATCGTGCACCCGCTTCCGCCATATCCAAATGTGGGTAAGTGCGAAAAATCGACAGGTAATCTGAGTGTTCGACCATTTCGGTGGAAATGTTGGCGTGAAGGTCCAAACTTGCAACCACTGGAACGTCTGGACCCACAGTTTCACGAACGCGACGCAAAAGCTCTCCTTCACCGTCAGCAAGGCTTTCGGAGACCATAGCTCCGTGCAGATCAAGATAGACACCGTCAATCTGGCCTGCGCCCCATATTCCGTCCAACAGCATCCCGCAGATCGTTTCGAATGCATGATCGGTGACATGGGCGGACGGTTCGGCAGAGCACCACAAAACGGGAATGACATCAAATCCCGCTGCCTGTGCCGCGGCGGTGAAACCCGCGATCGGAAGGTTCATGCCTTCGGTTTCCAGAACAACCTGTGAACCATGCAGCATTCCCGGCCAGGAATCCGCCATCTCAAACTCAGGCATCCCAGCTTTCGTTACACCGAAACAGTTGGTTTCATGTTGAAACCCCGCAATCACAATACGCTTGGTCGCCATTATGCGTGCTCAAACTCTTGTTCAGTACACACAGCGGAAAAAACCCTTTCGCCATAGCGGATGGTTTCAAGCACGACAGTGTCTGACAAGCGGTCCGGGTCGTGCAGTGGATTGCGCGAAAGAACAACAAAATCTGCAATTTTACCCGTTTCTATGGATCCGCGTTGATCTTCCTTGAACACCTGCCACGCGGCTTCGATGGTTTGGGCCCGCAGGGCTGAAATAACGCTGATCTTCTGATCCTCGCCAAGCACACGGCCAGAAGCGGATTTTCGGTTCACCGCGCAATGGGCAAGATGGATTGGACGCGTCGGTGTGACCGAGGCGTCGTTGTGGATCGTGTATCGCACGCCATACCGTTCGGCTGACGCCGCTGGCGATATCCGTTCGGCTCGCTCGGGTCCCAGGAAAGTATCGTAATGACGATCCCCCCAAAAGAAGACATGGGCGGGAAAGAAGCTGACGGTCAGACCAAGCCGGGCCATACGCTCCAATTGGTCATCCCTCAGAACCTGGCCATGGATAATGGTGTGTCGATGATCCTGGCGCGGGTGTGCAACAAGCGCCTTTTCCACCGCATCTATGAACATCTCGGCACCGGCATCGCCATTACAGTGGCAGTGAATCTGCAAGCCCTGACTGTGGAGCTTTTCTACATCCGCAACCAACTGCTCTTGCGAGGAATAGGTCATTCCACAAGGATTATCAGGGCTGGCAGGTTTGAAATATGGAGCAGACAAATACGCGGTCTGTAACTGAAAGGCCCCGTCTGTAAACAGTTTGCGCGGACCCAGCGAAAAATGCGGGTTGCCCGGCCAGCTCGTTCCAATCCAACGCGAAGATAACTCTGGCTCCAGATCTCCGACGGGCAAAAGCTCGATGTCAATTCCCGGATCCTGATCCGCAGGCAGGCTTGCGAAGTGGTCCAGCATGGGCTGCGATGCCCAGGCGTTTTGGGCATAGGTCACACCATGGGCCAGGTATTCGCTGCGGCAGGCGTCAAAACCCCGCCAAAACCGGTCGCGGTCAATCAGGAAATCAGTATCGCCCATTTCACCCATGGCCGACAGCCCTTCCATCAATCCGGTCAGCGCTCCGGCTTCCGGATCGCGGCCATAACGGCCCCCCTCTGGATCAGGAGTTTCACGGGTTATCCCGCGTCTTTCCAGCGCGAGAGAATTTGCCACGCCATTATGACCCGACGCATGAATGACCCAGATTGGATGGCGTTGTGACACACCGTCCAGTTCGGCCCGTGTGGGCATTCGACCTTCCAGAATGGACGTATTGTCAAAGGACACCCCCATGACCCATTCACCCTCGGGTGTTGCACTCGCCTTTTCGTGAAGCCTGTCCAACGCCTGTGACATGTCTCTGCAATCCCCTAAAGGCGGCGAAGACAGATCGACACGGAACAGCTTGACAAAGCCGGGATCGGGAAAGTGCCCGTGTGGGTCGATAAAGGCGGGCATCAGGGTACGACCCTTCAGATCTTGCTCGTGCGCATCCGAAGGCATGCGGGCGCGCAACTCAGCCTCGGCCCCCACTGCCTGAATTCTGTTGCCGTCAGTCAGCACCGCCTCTGGTGAAGAGTTCTGCGCATCCATAGTCAGGATGGTGCCGTTGAAGTAGAGTGTGCTTGGCATTGGATTTCCTAGTTACGACAGCGGGGCCAGACAACGCAGCCCATGGCCGACCTTTACTTCCCATTCCGGGGTTTGGGTGCAAATGTCTCTGGCAAAGGGGCAACGCTCGCGAAACTCACAGCCAGATGGCCGCTTCAGCAGGCTGGGAGGCTCCCCTTTGAGGGCGATCCGTTCCAATCGCGCATCCGGGTCCGGCTCGGGGTTGGCGCTCAGAAGGCAGCGGGTGTAGGGATGGCGCGGGTTGTTGAAGATCGTTTCGGTTGTGCCCTCCTCGACCAAACGGCCCAGATACATGATGCCCATTCTGTCGGCCACGTGACGCACGACGCTGAGGTTGTGCGTGATGATGACCATCGCCAGCCCCAGCCTTTCGCGCAGTTCGTTGAGCAGGTTCAGCAACTCACCCTGAACCGAGACATCAAGACCGGCAGTCGGCTCATCCGCAAGGATCAGCTTGGGTTCCAGCGCCAGGGCGCGCGCGACGCCCACGCGCCGGGCCTGACCTCCTGACAGCTGATAGGGATAGCGATCGGCAAAATGCGCGGGCAGGTTCACCATTTCCAATAGGCGCTTGGCCTCGGCATCCAGATCGCGATCTTTCATACCCTGAATGCGATAGGGTTCGGTGATCAGGCTGCGGATTGTCAGGCGGGGCGACAGGCTACCGACCGGGTCCTGAAACATCATCGCCATGTCTTTACGCAGCGGGCGCATGACGCTTTCCGGCGCGCCCCGAATTTCCCGACCTTCGAATGTGACCGAACCGTCCTGTGCAGGCGCAAGACCCGCAATCGCGCGGATTACCGTCGTCTTACCCGATCCGCTTTCACCAACCAGAGCGTAAGTTTCGCCAGGTTCTACGGTAAAGCTGACACCCGCCAGAACATTGACCGGTCCATAACTGGTTTTAAGATCCACGACATTCAGCAAGCTCATGTTGCGACCTCCTCGTGGTTCAGCCAGCATGCGGCGTGGTGGCCTTCTTTCAGTTGATCCAGTGGCGGCACATCGGTCGCGCAGCGCGCCATGGCCTGATCGCAACGGTCCCGAAAGATGCACCCCCCGGGCAGGTTGGCCAGATCAGGCACTTCACCGGGGATGGTGGGCAAAACGCGGGCGCGTTCTTTGATGTGGCCGGGATCACATTCGATCAGACGACGTGTATAGGGGTGTTTAGGGTTGTGGAAAATCTCACGCACATCGCCGCTTTCGACAACGGCTCCTGCATACATCACCACCACCCGGTCGCAGAGTTCCGCGATCACGCCCAGATGGTGCGAAATAAACAGAATGGCACAATGAAACTCGCGCTGTAATTCTTGTAGGCGCTCGATGATCTGTACCTCAAGAGTGGCGTCCAATGCAGTGGTTGGCTCATCCGCGATCAAGAGGTCCGGCTCGGACATCAACGCCATTGCTATGGCGATCCGCTGGCGCATCCCACCTGAGAACTCATGCGGATACTGCTTCAGGCGCGCTTCGGGATCGGGGATGCCGACAGCACCCAGCATCTTGGCTGCGTGGGTCAATTTATCCGCCTTTGACTGCTTTGAGCGATGCTGAATGTCCAGCATCTGCTGCCCGATGGTCAGAACCGGATTGTGCGTTTGCATCGGATCCTGGAAGACAATGGATATGTCTGCACCGCGCAGGTCGCGCATCTGACGCTCGGAAGCCTTCAACAGGTCCTGCCCTTTGAAACGAACCTCACCTTGACGGAACCGCGTATTGGGGGCGGTCAGGCGCAGGATGGATGAGATCAGGGTGGATTTGCCGCATCCGGATTCCCCGACAATACCAACAATTTCACCCTTGTTGACGTTGAATGTGATGTTCCTCAGGGCCTTAAGGTCGCCACGGCCCGTTTCGTAGTCAACACTCAGGCGGTCGATTTCCAGCAGTGTATCGGTCATCGCTGTTTCCTCAATTTCGGGTCGACCACATCACGTAGGCTTTCGCCCAGGAAAGTGAATCCAAGTGTTGCCAGAATGATCGGCAGGCCCCCGCCCACCACCAGCCACGGTGTTTGGCGGATCAGGGAATAGCCATCCTTGAGCAAGGCTCCCCAACTGGGTGTCGGGGGTTTCACACCCAACCCCAAAAATGACAGCCCGGCCTCCAGCGCGATGACGGTGGGTATATCCATGGCTGCCAAGACAGCCAGAACCCCGATGATATTGGGTAGCATGTGCACACCCAGAATACGCGTCATGCTGGCCCCCATTGATCGCTCTGCCAGAATGAATTCGGAATTGCGAAGCGTCAGGGTCTGGGTTCGCGCCACGCGCCCATATGTCGGGATCGAGGTCGCCATGACCACGAATACAACTGTCTGCAAGCTGGGCCCGACAAGGGCCACAACAGCCAGTGCAAACATCACCGTCGGAAAGGACCGGATGGTATCGAAAAACAGCATCAGCAGGTTGTCGAGCCATTTCGGCCCGTACCCGGCTATCATGCCCAAAGTCAGGCCAATCGCCATCGCGCCGAAAACAGCTGGCAGCGCCACTTTAAGCGCAACCTGCCCCCCAGCAATCACCCGCGAAAACGTATCGCGACCCAGCTGATCCGTGCCCAACAGATGCGCCGCGGACGGCCCTTGCAGGCGGGATTTGATATCCATGGCAATGGGATCGTAAGGCACAATCCAGGCAGCAAATATCGCGCAGAACACGATGGTCCCAACGATTATCAAACCCATTAACCCAAGCGGGTCGCGGGCAACCCCGACTATGATCTGGCCAAGTTCGGAACGAGATTTTACCATCACTCCGCCTCCTTAATGAGCCGTGCGTGCGCGTGGATCGAGTAGCGCGTTGATCAGATCGGCCAAGGCGGTCGACACAACGAACAGTGCCGTTGATACAAGGACCGAACCCATCACAATCGGATAGTTTCGGGTCGTGATGCTGTCGATGACCAGCTTACCCAAGCCTGGTCGGGCAAAAACGATTTCGGCAAAAACGGCTGAGCTGAGCAGAAAGCCCATCCCGACCCCGATCACGGTGACCACGGGTAGAATTGCGATACGCAATGCGTAAACCATGACCACGCGACGTTCCGCGATACCAAAGGCCCGGGCGGTACGCACATGGCTTTCACCCATGACCTCGAGCATCGACGCCCGTACCAGCCGTGCGATATATCCTACCCAGCTGAGCCCTATGGCGAATGCAGGCAAAACCAGATGGTCAAGGCGGTCCCAGAACCCCTCTCCTGCCCCAATGGCGGGAAACCACTGCAAATTAACGGCGAAAACCAACAAAGCCAAAAGCGCAACAACAAAGGCCGGAGCGGCAACAAAACTGACGGAAATTGCGGCGGCGATCCGGTCGATCATCGTGTTTGGATGCGCAGCCGCATAAGCGCCAAGTGCGATACCAAGACTTGCGGACCACAGGATTGATGCAAAAATCAGCTCCAGAGTGAACGGCAATTGCTGAAACACAATCTCAGTCACAGACCGACCCGAGAAGACATCGGTGCCAAGGTCACCCTGCAAAAGGTTCGAGTAAAAGATCAGCAGCTGTTTCCAGATCGGTTGATCAAGACCAAGTGCGGCGGTGAGTTGGGCCTGAAGCTCGGGTGTGGCGCGCGGACCCAGCATGATCTGGACCGGATCGCCTGGTACAGCGCGGATCATCAGGAACATGACGGTGACCGCCACGAAAAGGATGAGCAGCGACAGCCCGAAGCGACGGGTTGCGAAGTTCAGCATGGCCAACTGGCTCCTTGTGGCTGGATGGCGTTGGTTATGGAGCGGCGAGTGTCAGCGCCCGCCGCTCCCTGTCGACCTGGGGAGGTCAGGTCGACTTGCCAAAGTAACGCAGCAGCGACAGCCCATCCGGGCGCAATGCAGGAATGACACCTGCGCTGTGAATGACCGGTGTTGCCTCGTGTGTGATGAAGCGATAGGCACCGCTTTCTTCCATCAAGTCCTGCGCACGCTGGTACATTTCAGCCCGCTTTGCGATATCTGTTTCCCCAGCCGCAGCTTCGTGGATTTCGTTGAACTCTGCGCTGTTAAAGCGTTCCCAATTCCACTTGCCAATTTGCTCGGGCGTAAACCACGACGTCGCATAATACGGGTCCGGCGTCATCGAATAGCGGTTCAGAACAAGTTGCAGGTTTTCGTTGTCGCCAGACGCCCAGAACGCACCGGATTCCAGAACATTCACCTCAACTGTGATACCGATTTGCGCCAGCGTCGCCTGAATGATCTGTGCAGTTGTCGTGAACGTTGTCTTGTTTAGCGTGTCGAGGGTCAGAGTGACGTTGGTTTCACCCGATTCCGCAAGCAGTTGCGCCGCTTTTTCGAAATTTGCCTCAGGTGGCACCAGCGAAGACGGCCGATGCCCAGCCAAACCCGGAGCAATGATCCCGGTTGCCGGTTCGGCTGCACCAAAATAGGCAGCCTCCAGAATGCTGGGGACATCTATGGCATGTTGAATCGCCTGTCGCAGCTTCTGATTTTGCAGCTTTGGATGTTCAACATTCATTCCCATCCAGACATAGTAAAGCGAGGGTTTCTCAACCAGCGATCCTCCATTGGGAACACCAGCGCGATAACGTTCGACTGAACCCAGCGACACGCGAGTTACGTCCAGTTCGCCCGCTTCAAACGCGATCTCGGCGGTGTTTTCGTCGTCGATCGGATAGATCTCGATTGTGTCCCAGGTCGGAGCATCGCCTTTCCAGTCAGGGTTGCGCTTAAGAACCGTTTTTTCCTTGGGCGACCAGCTGTCCCGCAGATATGGGCCGGACTCTGCCACCGGATCAGCACCGATCCGGCCACCGGCTGCTTCGACCGCTGCTTTCGAAACAATGTTTCCGGTGATGTAAGGCAGGGAAATGGACCAAATCGGTGCGAAGGGTTTGTTCAACACAATCGTCCCTTCGCGTTCACCGGTCACTTCAACATGGCTGAACGGTCCCAGGTCGGGTTTGTTTGGGCTGTCGGTCGCGTCATCCACGATCCGTTCCATGCTGAACTTGACGTCCTCGGCGGTCATGGCGCCAAAGCCGTTGGTGAAGCCGATATCGTCACGCAATGCAAACTTGATATGGGTGGGGTCAACCTGCTCGATCATCGTTGCCGCGTCGAGCTGCCAGCCCCATTCCTCGCCTGGCTTATACTGGATCAGCTTGTTGTAGATCGAGGCATGTACCTCTTCTTCCACGACACCAACCGAGTGGGCCGGATCCATATTCTGTGCATCGCCATAGGCCCGTACCCGCAGAACACCGTCGTCTGCTGCAAATACGCGATTTGCCCACCCCATCGGAAGCGCCGAGGTCGCTCCAAGCGCGGTTGCGCCTTTCAGGAACCCGCGACGACCAACATTGGCCTTTGTCCATTCTATCTTCATAGTATCCTCCCTAGGATTAAGTCAGAGAAATCCGCGTGGAATGGTTTCCGACCATTCCTTTGTCAGGACTTCGGTTTCATCGGCACCTTCGGTGGCGCGAAGTTTGCGGTAGAGGTAGAAATTCTGCGTGTCGCAACTCATGCGGCACTCGGTCGAGATGGCGACCTGCCACTCCGCCCGTTCGAATGTGAATTTCCAGGCCGTTTCAAACCGAGCAGTGGCTGGGTCATCCGGGTGAATGCCGTAATGCATGCGCACATCACTGCCGACAATCAGGCCGTGATAGGGATCGCGTGATTTACCATAGTCGTCAAACGTCTCAAGCACGATCCGGCCGTCTTCTGTTTCTTTACGTTCGGAATGCGACGCAGGTGTCCGCAATTGATCGGCTGCAAGAACCGGAAACTTCGGCGCCGGACCGGGTTCGGAAGCTTGGATTTCACGCGATACTTCGCGCACTGGCAAATGCAGGGCGCAATCCTGCAAATGCAATGTCACCTGTGCCTGGTTTGGCGATGGCCAGATGATCGGCCAGTAGGACGTCGACAGGGCCAGCCGCAACACATGACCCTCACGCAGTCGATGCGCACATTCGTTTAGGGCAATCTCGGCCTCATATTCCTCGCCGGGTTGTAAGAATTCAGGTGTCTCGTGATCGCGGAAATGGCATAAGTTCAACGACCGGTAGCTGATGCGCTGTGAAATACCCTCGGGCGATACATCGCATAGGCGCGCAATAAGCTGAGCGACAGGCTTGTCTACTGAAAACCGAAACTTCAGTCTTGCGCGCCCCAACAATTCCAGCGGCGCACGCAATGGCGCGCTGTCAAAGCACAGCGACAATGCATCGTCGCTTGCCTGGTCGTCGGGCAGCTCGTTATCGATCCGCATACCTGCACAAAAATACCCGCTTTGCATGCCTAAATGGCAGGGCGACGAAATGGCTGCGGAACCTTGGGCTGGGCTAGGGGAAAATTTGCCCGGTGCCAGATGCCAGATCTGTTCATGTACGTGCAGCGATGGCCAGCGACCTTCAGCTATCCAGCGACCTTGCCGAGGGCTGTTTTTCGGTGTCGGGTTGAAATGCTCCTGCATGTATGTCCGGTACGCAGGCAAATCTTCGGCACCGTTTTCCTGTTCTTTCAACCAGCGATCAAACCAGCCGATGACTTCGGAATGGAAATCCGCAGGATCAATTTTCGAGATATGCGCGTATCGATGCTCCCATGGCCCGATGACGGCCTTGGTGGGCGATGTCAGGTTGGCTGCCAAAGCAGGCGGGGCATTTACATACGCATCTGCCCAGCCGGTTATGGCCAAAACCGGGGTTTGGATAGCAGACCAGTCTTCGCAAACCGAGCCGTGCTTCCAGTATGTGTCCCGTGTCTGATGACGCAGCCAATCGGCGGCTGAAAATGGAACGTTTTGCAGCCGCATCAGCCAATCCTCTCGCCAGTCTGCGCGTAAGGCCGGATCTGCGGGCCTGGTCAGATAAGCGAACATCTGACTACCCCAGTTCATGTTGTCGCTCAGCAGGCAACCACCCATGAAATGGATGTCATCTGCATAGCGATCCACGGTCGAGGCGACGCTGACGACGGCCTTCAACGCAGGCGGTTGCCGGAAAGCCAGTTGCAAACCATTAAACCCACCCCAAGATATTCCGATCATCCCAACGTGACCGTCGCACCAATCCTGCGCTGCGATCCATGCGATGACTTCTTCACCATCACTCAGTTCCTGTTCCGAGTATTCATCGTCGAATTGCCCTTCGCTGTCGCCCGTACCCGCTATATCGACCCGAACGCAGGCATAGTCAGCCTCGGCAAATACCTTATGTGTTGTTTCATCCCTGGGCGCTGTGCCGTCGCGTTTGCGGTAAGGCAGGTATTCCAGAATGGCCGGAGCTGGACCGGTTTCGGGTAACCAGAGTCGAGCAGCAAGCCTCCGCCCGTCGGAGAGTGTGATCCATGTGTTTTCGACGGTTTTAACTGGCATCCGAGAGCTTGTTTTTTGCGAGCTGATGCCGAAGAAGAAAACAATTTGCAGAAAAAACAAATTGTGCAATCTTATGCGAAGTGATGCTATTTGCAGCGAAATAGCGTCAAATAGCGAAGGGTTCTTCCATGTCCCAGTATTTTTCTGCCAACCTGAAGTCGCTATGCGCAGAACACGGCAATATTTCAAAGATTTGTCGGGATATTGGCGTCAACCGGCAGCAATTCAATCGGTATCTGAATGGCTCCAGCCTGCCTTCGGCCCACAACATGCGTCGGATCGCGCGCCATTTCGGCCTGACAGAAGCCGAACTGTTCGCTGAAACTGCTTACTTTGAGCAAATGCTAAAGGACGTCTTACCACCATCCGGAAAAACGCCCGCAGACGCGTTTTTGGATCCTTTTCGGGGCCAACACAAAAACCTCAGGCGCTATGTTGGTTTCTATCACTCGTTTTTCTGCACGCCTTCCTGGGAAGGGAAGATATTTTGTTCGTTAATCCGTATTCAGGAAGTTGATGGGCTTTTCACAATCCGGTCCCGCGAAATCGCCACATCACAAGACAAAAGCATGCACCAGATTTCCCGTTACGTTGGTTTGGTGACAATGCGGGGAAACAGGATATTTATAACCGAACATGAGTTGATGCGCGAAGGCAGCGTTGCCAATACCATCTTATATTCAGCGCACCGCCAGCAACTAAAGTATCTGCGGGGAATGACGATGGGTGTTGCTTGGCGCCCTTACCCGCATCCCTACGCCGCCAAAACAATCTGGAAGCGCCTGCACGAGCGGGTAACCGCGCGTGAGGCCATTGCCGCCTGTGGTATCTACTCAACCCATAGTACCAAGATTGATCCAACTGTCAGGAAACACCTTACCGAGGAGTGAAGTGTCGGAAGGATGTATGTGACGCTCTGTTTTTTCTGGATCACACCCGGCATATCAATTTGGCTTTGCTATTCTGCTTACGCGTGTCCTTTTGGTGGTGCGCGGGTGTAAAGGTACTAGGGACGTTACCGTTTTTTGTACCGTAGCCCATAGATAGTGACCCAACAGTTCATAGTGACACGATCAATTCGAGCGTTCCGCTCCGATAGTCACTGTCTGGTCCAATCAAACCGGAGACGTGTCCATCAGAATGATCGCTTTTCTCGTATTACTCGTCCAGATATGCCAAAGCCGATATCCTTGTTCCTTGCCGTCGCGGTCTAAAGCAATTTCTGCACCGAAGATCAGACTGAATCCGCGTGCGTTTCCAATAACGGCACGTTTCTGAGCCAGCACTTCCATTCATTTGCGAGCATGCAATCCCACATTTTTCGCGCTCTCCAGCAATTGCTGTCTTTGATCTCTTCCAATACCGCCATCGCTGCAGCACAGGAAACGGGGTTGCCATCAAACGTATTGAAATAGCGATAGCACTTAAGAAAAGTAACAAGGAATTCTGCTCGTGTAACAACACTACCCACCGGATGGCCATTCGTCTTTGGTTTCCCCAGTGTCGCGATACCTGGCAGGATACTCCTTCACCCCTAACAAAATGGACCGGGTCGCCTTAGAGGGATGATACATTGGGTCCAAGCAGCTTTGTCTCGTCGGCAATAAGCTGATTTTTTTCCTGTTATGGCGTGCAATTTTCGCAGGTACCCCTCGAGGCGGCGCCACGGCGTCCGAAGGTTAAATGCATTTGTTGGAATGACGAAGGTCAGCGATTTTTGCTGATCACACCCTGCTCGACCCAGGCATCAAATTGCACGAGGACCGCTTCGCTGAACGTGTGGTCGTTGATATGAGCGTCAAGTTCCGTCATCGGCACACGACCCGGTATAACCATGCGTGCCTCATCCACCATATCTGCCAGTGCATCAGGGTCATGCGCCGCCTCGCCTTCTTTGTCCCATGCTTCAACCCCCTGAACAGGCAGGAAAAAGTGGACAGGTCCCGTTGCGGCCTCCATTCGGTTGGCCAGTTCACGGATCCAAGCGCGGCGTTCATCCCCATTGAAGACGGAACTCTTGATCAGTCGGTTATGCACGTGAAACGGACGATCAGAATATTGGTCGGGGATGTCCTGCCAGCCCGCGAAATCCAACAGGTCCAACGCTCCGGGCGCGATCATCTGCGGTGTGCCTTCGCGACCTGCACTGGTTACACGCTCCTCGCCGCTGGACACGACAGAGCCCGCCATAAAATTTCCGAATTCCTGCATGCAGAAATCCATCACGCAGGCAAATGCGCCCTCGCCGGCCAGCTTTTCAAATGCCATGCCACCCATGCCGGTAGAGTGGAAAACCGCCACCTCAAAACCGCGTTCCTCCAACGCCGGTTTCAACGTCTTCATGTAGCGCAGACAAGACGAGCCAAGACTGGTCATTCCAATCAATGGCTTGCTGCGGTCCGGTGCAATAGCGGCCTTGGTCGCGCCAACAACTGCCCCGGCTGCCTGGCTGAGTGAAGACTGGCAAATCGAATTCATACCATAGAGCCCGCCGGCCCACAGGATCATCTGAATATCCGGCGCCAGACGATGCGGAGGGATCAGAGGAGAAAAGCTGACCGTAGACACAATGTATTTTGGCACACCCATCGGCAGCGCTTGTGCACAGTCCAGTGCCAGATCGGTGCCCATGGTACCGCCGGTGGCCAGCATCCCGTCAAAGCGGCCATCGGCATAGGCCTGGGCAACCACTTTTGCGGCACCCGCGGACATTACCCGAAAAGCTTTATTTTCATCCCCCTGTGCGATGACTTCATCAATGGTCATGCCACCGGCAGAAGCGACGTCGTGCTTGGAGATGTCGGTTGGCGTCTTGGGATCACCCAGCACTGAGACATCCATTGTCAGTACATCAGCGCCCTGTGCGTGAATTGCGTTTTCAATGAAACGCATCTCGGCTTCTTTCGTGTCATAGGTGCCGATCAGCAGGATCGTTTTCATAGTCATAAGCTCCTCCTTCGTTCCGCCGCCATTCAGAGCTTGATCCAGGCCGTTTTCAGGTCGAAGTATTTCTCAAGCGCGTGCAAAGACTTGTCGTGCCCATTGCCGGACTGGCGCACTCCTCCAAGCGGTACGGTCAGATCAGCACCGCCATAGGTGTTCACATGCACGACGCCTGTGCGGATACCAGCCACCATACGGTGGGCGCGGCCAAGGTTAGATGTCCAGACACCGCCAGCCAGGCCATACACGGTGGCGTTCGCCAACCGGATCGCGTCTTCTTCGTTTTTGAAGGGGGTCACCGCCAGAACGGGGCCAAAGACTTCGTTCTGAAACAAGTGGTCCGTCTCTTTTACCCCGGCCATTACGGTCGGAGACATATAATAGCCGCCACTCTCCATCAGGATGCGATTACCACCGGTGCGCCGCTCTGCCCCTTCCGCCTCGGCTTTGGCAACAAAATCCAGATTGGCCTCAAGTTCCGGCAGGCTGTGAACGGCACCAATCTGGCTGTTCAGGTCCAGCGGATCGCCGACGCGAAAGTTTTCAGCATGGCGCGAGACTTCGGCCACGAAATCCTGGTAGATATCTTCCTGAACAAGAAGGCGAGAGCCAGCAACGCAGACTTGACCGGAGTTGCGGAAGATTCCCGCTGCGGACACTTTGGCGGCCTCGGCCAGATCCGGGGCGTCGTTGAAGACGATGTTGGCTGACTTACCGCCCAACTCAAGGTAGCAGCGCTTCAGATTGGAACGAGCTGAATACTCCAGCAACCGACGACCCGTCGCACCTGACCCAGTGAACACCATAATGTCTACATCCATCGACAGTGCCAGTGCCTCGCCCACAACCGAGCCGCGCCCTGTCACGACGTTGAACACGCCATCCGGAACCCCGGCTTCAGCAGCCAGTTCAGCAATCTTCAAAAGGCTGAGCGAAGCGCTTTCTGCGGGTTTCAATACTACGGAATTGCCTGCCGCAAGGGCCGGAGCAATTTTCCAGCTGCCGATCATCAGCGGAAAATTCCACGGTACGATTGCACCCACCACGCCGACCGGAGCATGGTGTACCAGGCCAAGAATATCGTGACTGGTTGGCGCGATCTGGCCATAAATCTTGTCGATTGCTTCGGCATAGTACCGAAATGTCGCCGCCGCCGAAAGCGCCTCGGCTTTATAGGCCATGCTGATCTCGGTGCCGTTGTCGCGCACTCCCAGAACAGAGATTTCCAGCGCACGCTCTTCGATCAGATCCGCCAGCTTCAGCAACACTTTCTTGCGCCCTGACGGTGCCATTCCGGACCATCGCCCGTCCTCGAAAGCAACCCGAGCGGCCAGGACGGCAGCTTCAATGTCCGCCACGCTGCCATCGGCGATCCTAGTCAGAGGTTGGCCATCGATGGGGGACAACACTTCAACCTGCACACCCGTTTCACCGTCAGTGAAATTGCCGTTAATGAAGTGGCCGCGCGGGGCGACTTGCTGCATTCGCAGCGCGTCGATTAGGGACTGATCCATGGATATTCTCAACCTTGTTGATTTGGGTGATCTGCATCGACGGGTTCGGCGTTTGGTTCTGGTCGCAGCTTATTTCTGAACTCGAAGTACAGAGCCCGAAAGTGCAGAATGAGGATCAGAACAATCATACCGAACAAGATGGCGGCAATCGGTCTATCAACAAAATCCAGCGGTGAATTAACCCGAGCCATGGCGCTGCGGAGCTTGACCTCCATAATGCCGCCCAAAACCATGCCGAGGATGATCGGAACGATCGGCAAGTCCAGCCGTTTGAGGATCAGACCGAACACTCCAAATGCCGCGGCCAATGCACAGTCGGTGATCGAGTTGCGCAGGCTGTATACGCCGACAAACGCCAGGATCAGGATCATGATGCCCAGAAAACGAGTTGGAATCTGAATGATCTTGAGCAGCAAGTTGGTCGAGAACAGCAAAAACACCAGAACGATCACGTTCAGCAGGATCAACGCCATATAGAGGGCCATGACGAAATCCATCTGGTTTTCGAACAGCTGCGGCCCGGGTATCACATTGTGCACGTAAAAGACTGACAACATCATTGCCGTCAGTGCCTCGCCAGGAATACCCAGCGCCAGCAGCGGGATCATCGCCGCTCCGGGAACAGCATTGTTTGCGGATTCAGAAGCAACCAGCCCTTCGGGCGAACCATCGCCAAAGGCTTCTGGATTTTTAGAGGTTTTTTGTGCGTATGTGTATGACAGGAATTGCGAGGTGAACTCGCCGGTGCCCGGCACCATGCCCATGAACACGCCGATGCTGGATGACACGGTTGCAATACGCTTGAGGCCAAGCAGCTCTATTAATCCCGCAAAGATGCTTCCGCCAACATGTGCTTCACCCGGTGCATGGTTTTTTTCCAGCAACAGAAGCAATGCCTGACTGATTGCGAACAGCCCCAGCACAACAACAATCAGGTCTACCCCAGAAGCCAGCCAGCTTTGCTCGAACGTGAAACGACGGGTGTATTTGACCGGCTCCAGCCCGACAGTGTTCAAGAACAGACCAAATGCCGCCAGCATGCCCGCTGCAAAGATCTGGCCGCGATGAGCGAGAATTACCAATATGATGCCAAGCAACGCGGCTAGGAAAATCTCACGGCTGCCAAAATGCGGGGCAACGAGTGCTAGGACGGGAGACAAGAGCATAAGGCAAATTATCGAAAAGATGCCTCCAAAAAATGACGCCGAATAGGCCAGTGACAACGCCCGATGACCCTGGCCGCGCTTCGTCATTGGATAGCCGTCATAGGTGGTCAAGGCATTGACTGCAGTGCCCGGTGTATTGATCAGGACGGCAGGGATTGCACCGCCATACATCGAGGACCCATAGATGCCTAGCAGCAGGGTCAGGCCAACGATGGGTTCAAACGCGAAAGTGGCGGGTAACAGAATGGCAATTGCCACCGGCGCTCCCACCCCTGGCAGAGCGCCAATAATCACGCCTCCGATTGACCCGATCAAAAGCGCAACGATTACCGGCCACTGCGCAAGTATCGAAAAACCTGATAATAGAGCATCCATCAGCGAAACCTCAAAGATACGTCAGCGCAAACGCGCGAACCGTGTCGGGTAAATACTCATAGAGAGCGCCGGCCGGGATTTTCACCTGCAAGAAAGCCCTGAAGATGACCGTGACACAAACGCCGAACAATGCGGCACAACCGATACCCTTAGCATCGCGAAACCCGGTGCGAATTGCCAAAAACACGGCAAATATTACCGTCGCGGGAAGATACCCAAGCAAGGGAACAGCTTTTACGTAAACGAGGAAGTAGAAAACATATTCAAACGACCTCAACCAGAATGCCACTTCGGTCCACCGTCCGTGACGCCGCTGTGACATTGCTGAACTGAGCCAGTGCAGAAATCCGAAAATCACCATGGCCCAGAGGGCTATCATTGGCCAAAGACTGGGTTGCGCAAACCACTTGGTTCGCTTGACGATTTGTGTCTGCTCGTCCAGCTGCATTAACAAAAAGACAGCAAACGCAAGGAACACGAACGCAAAAACTACATCGCCAGGACGGCGATATCGTTTGAACATGTCCTGTAAGGTTTTCGCGATCATCTCTACCTCCCCACCGATTAAAATAGGCCCGGCAGTTTGAATCCTGCCGGGCCAATCTTGAGTTATTCGCCCAGAATCTCTTCGATTTTGGCGAAAGAGGCTTTGTCTTTTTCAATCTGCGCGTTGGAGGCGTCCGGGTCCTGCCAGTAGATCAGTGCACCTGTTTCCTCGGCAAGCTGCTTGGCTTTGTCGGAGCTCAGAGCCTTTTGAGCGGCTGCCGCGATCTTCTCGCGCGCCTCTGCCGGGGTGTCTTTGTGAACGAACAGACCGTTCCATAGTGCCAAAGGCAGGTCAGGATTTAGCTCGACAACAGTCGGAGTGTCAGGGACCAGGGGAATCCGCTCACCGCCGATGCTGGCCAGAACATTCACCTGATCTAAGCAGGGTAGTATAAGTTGAAGTGTCGTGTTGATCACGTCCACGTCGCCTGAAGTCAGGGTGTTGCAGTCCAGAGCATCAAATGCGGCTTCACTGGCGAAATCAAACCCGCTGCTGACAGCAGCTGCGAATGTCACCTGGGTGGGGGGCAGGACAGAGCCGAAATGCCCCAGTGCAACATCGTTATCTTTGCCATGTTCCACCAACTCCTCCCAAGATGAGAAGGGTGCGTCTTTGCTGGACGCTATCACGAACGGATAGGTCAGGAAGATGCCAATTGGGTCAAATGGGTTGGGGTTCAGCTCTGGAATGCCAATCTCGGGGCCAATCACCGGCACGCCTATTACAAAAGAGCCGACCGTATAGCCATCGCCCGGAGCAGTGGCGACTTCGACAGCACCAGGGAACGGACCACCACCACCGCCAGGCTTGTTCACGACTGCTGCTGGTACGCCGTACATTTCCTGAAATTCATCTGCGATCAGACGTGTCAATACATCCTCCAGATCGCCCGGAGGCCACGGAACGACGAAGGATACAGGTTTCTCTGGGTAATCAGCGAAAGCAGCTGATGCAGAGATCGCCATTACGGCAGCGGTAAGAATTTTATTCATGGACTCCTCCCATTGGTGGTTCATATAATGAACCTGTAAGTCATGTTTATTGTTGCGTTGTTAATTACATTGTGTCAAGTATTCTCTTAAGGAGGAGGAGTAACTTATGGGAACTGCTCTTAATGCTTTGAGATTGTTGGAGTTGTTTTCCAACGCACGGCCCGAAATTGGGCTGACCCAGATGGCTCGGCTATCTGGTGTCAATAAGGCGACTGTTCTTCGGCATCTGCGTGAACTGGAAGAGTTCGGATTGATTGAGCAGAATCAGGGAACAAAATCCTATATGGTTGGCCCGGCGGCACTGCGTCTTGCCGCGTTACGCGAGATTGCAAATCCCGGCCTCAAAGCAGCGCGCCTCAAAATGCAGGCCGCGATGCAACAAGCAGGAGAAAGCCTGCACCTTTCTCTTCTGGAAAATGATGTTCTTCAAACGGCACTAGTGGTCGAGACAACTCAGCACAGCGTTCGAGTTAGCCTAGACCCCACGGAAGTCCTTCCGCTCAACGCCACAGCCTCAGGGTTGTGCATGCTTTGTTTTGGCCCTCCTGCACTTTTGGAAGGCCTCAAAAATCGCGACTTGCCCCGTATTACTGCCTCTACGCTAACGAACCTTGAACTCATTCAAGAACGTCTCGTCGAAGTAAAGGAAACCGGTTGGTCCTATAGTAACGGAAGTTTCGAAACCGGTGTTCATGGCTTTGCAGCCCCGGTTTTCGGAATTGATCAACTGGCGCTTGGAACGGTTTCATTCGCGGTTCCTGAAATCAGAACCGCAGGCGACCTGCAGCCGCCCCTACTGAATACCCTGAAACAAGTTTCGCAAGAGCTTACGGCAATCTTTGGTGGCCAGGCTCCTGCAAACTTTCCAACTGAGTTTCGACCGAGTGTTCGGTCGGACGAAATTCCCGGAGAATTTTGAAATGAAGGATTCCAACTTCCTTAAGGAAAACAACGCCCGCTATTTTTGGCATCCGATGGCGCACCCAGCCGACAGCCAAAAGAACCCGCCGACCATTTTGGTCGGCGGCGAAGGGGTTAGCATCATCGATGTGGGCGGCCACAAGGCCATCGACGCCGTGGGAGGGTTGTGGAACGTCAATCTGGGTTATTCCTGCGAGCCAGTGAAGCAGGCGATTGCCGACCAGCTGAACGCTTTGCCCTATTATTCAACTTTCCGTGGCACCAGCAACGACAAGGCGATCGAATTGTCATACGAGCTGGCCCGATTCTTCGAGCCAGATGGATTGACCCGCGCGTTCTTTACTTCGGGCGGCTCCGATTCGGTTGAAATCGCACTGAAATTGGCACGACAGTACCACAAGGTACGCGGCGAGGACGGGCGCACCAAATTCATAAGCTTGAAACAGGGGTACCACGGGACCCATTTCGCTGCAGCGTCGGTCAACGGCAACCAGAAGTTCCGTGCTGCCTACGAACCGATGATGCCTGGATGTTTCCACATCCCGGCACCATGGACTTATCGCAATCCCTTCGACGAGACCGATCCCGAGCGTTTGGCACAGCTTTGCGTCAAAGCATTGGAAGCTGAGATTGCGTTCCAGGGCGCAAATACTGTTGCAGCGTTCATCATGGAACCTGTTTTGGGTGCTGGTGGTGTGATTCCACCGCACGAGAGCTTCATGCCGTTGGTGCGCGAGGTCTGCTCGAAACACGGCGTTCTTTTGATCTCGGATGAAATTATCACAGCCTTTGGCCGCACCGGCAGCGAAAGCGGAGCCCGGCACTGGGGTGTGCAGCCGGACATTATGACGACGGCCAAGGCTATTACGAACGGGTATTTCCCATTCGGCGCTGCGATGATTTCCGGTCAAGTTGCCGAAGTGTTCGAACGCGACACCACTGGCAAAGCGTCCGTCGATCAGGGCTACACCTATTCCGGCCATCCGGTCGGAGCGGCAGCAGCCTTGGCAGCACTTGCGGAAATTAACCGCCTGCGGGTGTGGGAGAACGCCGCCGCTCGTGGGGATGAACTGTTTACCGGCCTGAAAAAGCTGGCCGACAAGTACGAAGTGGTCGGCGACGTGCGCGGCGGTGAGGGCCTGATGTGTGCGCTGGAACTGGTCTCGGATCGCAGCACCAAAGCACCGATTGCCAAGCATCTTCCGTTGCAGGTGCAGAAGGCTGCATATGATGACGGTGTCATGGTCCGGGTGTCGGGTAACAACATTATTCTGTCGCCACCACTTATCATCACGTCAGACGATGTGTCCAAGATCCTGTCGGCGCTGGATACCGGTTTGGCGAGCCTTTAAAATCTTCCCTGACCTCGCCGTTACAAGGCGGGGTCAGACTTTGACGGCTTGTAGTTCTTCGAGCAGGTCGAGGAGTTGATTGAGTTTTTCTCGTCCCATTTGTTTTTCGATGCTTTGGTAGATCTGGAGAGAGGTTCCGAGGTTTTCGGCGAGGATGTTTCGTCCTTCGT
>NZ_JBQERO010000034.1:0-18433 GCF_056535125.1 Ruegeria sp. O4
CTCAGCATTGGGCTGGAAAAGCCCTGTCGCATTCGAAAGGAAAGTGGCTTAAACGAGCACTTGGGGCGGCACAAAAACGGGACAGGTCCAGTCTATCACTGGTTCGAATACGTACCGCAGGAACTGCTGGACAAGTTCACCGAGCAAACCGGTATCGCCGTGACAATGGACACCTACGACTCGAACGAAGCGATGCTGGCCACGTTGAAAGCAGGCGGCATCGGCACCTATGACGTGGCAGTGCCCGGCGATTATATGGTTAAAATCATGGCTGGCGAAGGGCTGCTGGATACCATCGCCGAGGGCGAGTTGGTCAACAAGGGCAACATCTCGGCCGAATGGGCCGACCCAAGCTTTGATCCGGGCCGTACTCATTCGATCCCGTATCAGTGGGGCTCGACCTCGTTTGCGGTGAACCGCGATGTATACAGTGGCGACATTCAGACTACGGACATCCTGTTCAACCCACCCGCCGAACTGTCAGGCAAGATCAACATGCTGGACAGCCAAGGTGACGTGATGGCCATGGCCTCGCTACACCTGGGCATCCCGCAGTGTTCGAACGATCGTGAGCAACTGAAGGCACTGAACGATATGCTTCAGAACGCCAAACAGCACTGGGTGTCGTTCAACTCGGATACCGCCAAAGAGGTGCTGGTGTCCGGTGATGCGGCAGTCGGTCAGATCTATGACGGCTTTTCCGCAAAGGCTCGGGAAGAAGGTGCCAACGTCGAATATGCCTTCCCTACTCAGGGCTACGTGGCGTGGATGGACAATGTTGTTCTGCTGAAAGATGCGCCGAACCGCGATAATGCCCTGAAATTCATGGACTTCCTGCTGGAACCGGAAAACATTGCCGCAGTGACCAACTATGCGCAGTATAACGCGGGCGTTAACGGGGTGACCGAGTTCCTTGATCCGGAGCTGGCAGCGCAGCCTGAAAAGAACCCTCATGCGGGCGCGGGTCAAGGCGTGTTCCTCGAAGTCTGCGACGAGGAAACTCAGGCTGTCTATGACCAGATCTGGACCAATCTCAAGAAATAGGTCGGTGTAAGCTAAGATTTGGCGGCGCTTTTGTTAAAAGGGGCGCCGAACAAACCTATTGAGACAAAAAGCCCCATGAAACGCGTTACAGTCTGCAGTATTTTAAAGCTTCTCTGAACCAGTCTGCATCATAGCCTCGGTTTCCGAAAGCCACTCGACATTTGGTGGAGTCCTTAGCAATGCCCTCGCCCCGATGTAAGCGCTGACCTTTCCAGCGGTGGCGAACAGGTTGATCGGACGCCCCTGACTGTCGCAGACGGTGTGCAGCTTTGTGTTCATGACACCGTTGGTCCGATCAATCAGGCGTCTACGCCCCCAGTTGTTACGCCCAAACTGATCGCTGTCCGATGTGCCTTCAGGTAGGTTGCGTCGATCTGTTTGGTCAAAGCCTTTTCCGGCAATCCGGCATGCCCTTCCAAATGACACGCGGCGTTGACGCGAAATAACCTCACAGGAGACTGCGTTGCGTTTGAAGTCAGCGACGAGCACAAGCGGCTTGATGTCGTGTTATTCCCAAAGTTTGACTATAGGTGTCGCGCAGTTATCGGGTGCTGCCCACCGTTTATCTGTCGATCTTCTTGCTACCAAAAGTTGCCATATGCCCACTTCCGACCCTGATAACGTAATCAAATCCAGATGCGCTTGACGTCAAGTGTATCTCGCCTTAATAAGTTAGTTATTACTCACTAACATAATGGTTTCGAATGCCCGCCCGCAAGCCCGCAGATGAACGCAAGACCGAGATCGTACAAGCCATGCTGCGCCTCGCGGATGAGTTGGGCCCTGATCGCCTGACCACACAGTCGGTTGCTGATGCAGTCGGGCTGACGCAGCCCGCAATCTTCCGGCACTTCGCGACCAAACAGGATTTATGGTTGGCGGTAGCTAACGAGATTTCTGAACGCCTCCGAACCGCGTGGGGTGACGCGCTTAGGACATCTGCCGATCCGGCAGAGCGGATCAAAGCGCTGATTTTGGCTCAATTGCACCAGATCGAGACTATGCCGGCCATCCCGTCTATTCTTTTCTCGCGCGAGCTACAGGTAGAAAACGACGATCTCCGGCAAGCTGTTCTTACGCTGATGACTGAATTGGTCGCATTGCTGTCCATCGAGCTGACCAACGGACAGAAAGCGGGCCTGTTCGACACAAACCTGCCGCCTGAAGACGGAGCGCTACTGTTGATCTCACTGGTACAAGGGTTGGCGATCCGCTGGACTCTGGGGAAACGCGGTTTCGCATTGGAATCCGAAGGGCACCGATTGCTCGACGCTCAGATGCGGCTATTCCGAATAGAAAGTACAGAGGTTTCGCCATGAACCGCCGTATCATCTTCGGTGTTACCCTTGCTGTCGGCCTCGCCGTCTTTGGCTGGCTTGTCCTTACAGAGCGCCCGGTTAGTGTTTCCACTGCCGCAATTGAAAAGAATGTCCCTGTTCGTGTTTATGGGCTGGGGACGGTCGAGGCCCGGATCGTCTCAGATGTCGGATTTGAAGTTGGTGCCACGCTGACAGAACTTTCGGTCGACAGTGGTGATACCATCAAAGCGGGGCAAGTCCTTGCCCGGCTTCATCCGACGGAACAACAAGCAAAAGTCGCGCGCGCCAAAGCCGGGATTGCCGCCGCAGAGGCCACTTTGGGCAAGGCTGAGGCAAATGTGATCCGCGCGCGTGCCATTCTTGCGCAACGGCAGTCGACAAATGCGCGCCAGCAGGAACTTGCCGGACGCAATGCCGTCTCGACTCAGGCTGCAGAAGAGGCCCAGCGGGATGTCGATGTTGCAGCCGCTGATCTGGCCGTAGCAGAAAGTGATGTTGAGGTTGCCAAATCCATGCACAGTGACGCCAAGGCAGCCCTGCAATACGAGCGTGTGCTGCTTGATCATCATGTGTTGCGGGCTCCCTTTGACGCGGTCGTTGTTGAGCGCCACGTCGAAGCAGGTACAGTTGTTGTCGCTGGTGAACCTATCTTTACCCTTTTGGACCCGAACACTGTTTGGGCTTTGGCCTACATAGATGAAGAGAGGGCCGGGCCCCTGCAACTCGGACAAGTTGCCGAAGTGAGGTTGCGGTCTTTGCCGCATAAGGTCTTCACCGGCAAGATCGCGCGGATCGGTATAGAAAGTGACCGGGTGAACGAAGAACGCCGGGTCTGGATTGCATGCAATCGGTGCCCGGAACAGGTTTTTCTTGGCGAACAGGCCGAAGTTTGGATCACAGTGACAGAGCTGGTCGATGCGATGTTGGTTCCCGAGATCGCAATAACCGGTTTTGACGGGCATGAAGGACTTATATGGATCGCGCAGGATGGGCGTGCGCATCAGGTATCGGTAGTCTTCGGTCACCGGACCGAGGATGCGCGGGTCGAACTGGTCGGTGGTATTCCCGACGGCTCGCAGGTCATCTTGGCACCCGGTAAAGGGCTGTCCGAGGGGCGCATGGTTCGGGTCGTCGAGAGGGATGCGCCATGAACCTCGCCTACCGCGATGTGCGTCACAATCTGTTCCGCTTCATGCTGACTTGCCTCGGCCTCAGCCTTCTGATGGCGGTCGTGCTGGCAATGATTGGTATTTACAATGGGCTGGTTGCGGACGCGCTGAACATCGTCAAAGCACCGCGAGCAGATCTTTGGATTGTTGAATCTGGTACACGCGGACCGTTTGCAGAAGCCTCGAAAATTCCCGACGGCACCCGTGATGCCGTGGGGCGATTGCATGGTGTGTCCGAAGCGGGCAGCATCACATACCAGACCGTCGAAGCGCCCTTTCGCGGCGAAACGCTACGCCTGTACGTGATCGGATACGAGCCAGGTCACCCCGGTGGACCCGAAGCAATCTCGGTAGGGCGTGGGATCAGCCAGTCCCATTTCGAGATCGTGGCAGATGCCAAATCCGGACTGTCCGTCGGCGATGTGATCCGACTGGGCCGCGATCCTTTCACTGTGGTCGGGTTGGTCGAGGATACGATGAATTCCGCCGGTGATCCGGCGGCGTTTATCACCTTGCGCGATGCGCAAGTGCTACAGACGCAACTGGCCCCGTCGGCTCAACGCGTCCAGGAGGCACGAGGCGCGGGGTTGCTCGAAAGTCAGGACAGCGTTGCGGCTGTGATCGCACGGCTTGAACCGCTTGCAGACCCGCAAGCAGTGGCGCAGTCGGTGCGCCAATGGAAACATCTTGGGGCCCTGACACAAGCCGATCAGGAGTCTATTCTGCTATTGTCTGTGGTGGATCGGGCAAAGCGGCAGATAGGTTTGTTTCTGGGCATCTTATTGTCCGTTTCAGCCGTTGTGATCGCATTGATTATCTACACGATGACCATGGAGAAGCTAAAGCAGATCGCCACACTCAAACTGATCGGCGCCCCCGACCGCACGATCATCGGGCTGATCGTGCAGCAATCCATTGCACTTGGTGCGGTCGGCTGGAGTTTCGGTCTGATCCTTATCCTGCTTGTCAAAAACTACTTCCCCCGCCGGGTTGTGTTGGAGCCGATCAACGCCATCGCGCTGGCAGGGATCATCCTCATTGTCTGCATCGTCGCCAGCGGCCTTGGCGTTCGAGCAGCACTCAAGGTCGATCCGGCCACGGCAATCGGAGGGTGACGTCATGCTCAATGATCCGCGCCGCGTGATTGTAGATGTTACCAATGTCTCAAAGCACTTTGGCGAGGGCGATGCTCGTGTCGACGCACTGAAGGGTGTTGATCTGTCAGTCGAGGCGGGCGAAGTGGTGGCACTACTCGGCCCGTCTGGATCGGGTAAAACGACGCTTCTGAATGTCATTGGCTGCATCATTGCTCCGAGTACGGGGAAGGTTACGCTGGACAATGAGGTGGTTTACGACAAGCAATGGCTGCGAAACGATTTGCGTAGGCTACGGCTCGACAAGATCGGGTTTATCTTTCAGTTCCATAATCTTCTGCCATTTCTCGATGCCAAAGATAACGTTGCTCTGGTGCTGAAACTGGCTGGAAAATCGACGGTCGAGGCGCAAAGGCGCGCTGTCGAACTGCTGGACTATCTGGAGGTCGGTCACCGCAGGGATGCGATGCCCGCGCTTCTGTCCGGAGGTGAGGCGCAGCGTGTGGCCATCGCACGCGCCCTTGCCAACAGCCCGCGCATCATTCTGGCAGATGAACCAACTGCGGCGCTTGACAGCCAGAGGGCCGGGATCGTGATGGACCTGATGCGCAAGCTCGCAGCTGAGCAAGACGCCTGCATCATCGCGGTGACGCATGATGAAAAGATTTACGACAGGTTCGACAAGCTGTTCCACTTACGCGACGGTCGACTTGATGGAACGGAAGGGGGCGCGACATGAAAAATGCAACCACTGGCAACCGCGCCCTGAACATAGCGGCAAGCGTGGCAATAGTGTTCGGCGCGTTGACTGTTTTCTCAGGCGGACGGGCCTTGTTTGGTGGCGATGAAGCACGCGCCGCCGTTGGTAATGCAGTGCCCTTCGTGCTGTGGTTCAACTTTCTGGCAGGATTCGCCTATGTCGTGGCCGGCTTTGGACTGTTTCTACGGCACCGGTCAGCGGCCTGGATATCAACAGGCATTCTGGTTGCCACCGTTCTGGTTTTTCTGGCCTTCGGCGCTCATGTGCTGCAAGGCAATGCCTATGAGATGCGCACCCTCGGCGCGATGACCTTGCGCACGGGTGTCTGGTTAGCCATTTCCGTTGTGGCTTGGGTGCATATCTGGCGAGCAGAATGACTCGCCTGTAGATATGCCGTTACTCGCGGGACATTTCCTTCGACCTCCCATTTCGGGGACAAAGGAGATGTTTATGAATCAGGACGTACGCGGGTGTTGTCACGTTAACGTCCGGTCGACGAGGGAATGCTGATGGTCGGGATTCAAGCGGCTCGAGTGGCAGCATTCAAGGCTTCGAATGCCTCGAGGCGGTGATAACGGATTGTTTGTGCGGAGCGACGACGTGCCGGGACGCGGAAGCAATTTCTGCCGGCTGATGGGTGGTTACGAACCGCTGCAAACCTCTTGGAGATCGGTGTCCTAGCATCGTCCGTTCTCGCTTTCGGAATGGGAGGGGGCTGTTTTCAGCTCGATTGTTGAGGCCCTTGTGCGACCAACGATCCAAGCCCGGCGCGATTTCCCGTTTGGCGGTGCCAAAGGACCGCAACTTGTTCGTGATGATCCGCTTGGGAATGAAACCAAGGTGCTTGATCAGGCGGCGCAACAGCCGTTTTGCCGCCTGTTTGTCCCGCCTGGGTTGGAGGATTTCCTTCAGCACGACGCCATGCTGATCGACCGCGCGCAAAGCCGATACTTGCGACCTGAAATGTCCACGACAATTTCATCCAGATGCCAGACACCACCTGGACGGTTCAGTCTCTGCCGCAGATTTCGAGCTACCACCGGCCCGAATTTGATGACCCAGCGCCGAACAGTTTCATAAGAAGCATAGCGCACGCGCTGCAGCAGCATCTCTTCAACTTCCCGCAGGCTCAGATTGAAGCGAACGTACAGCCACACCGCGTGCTCAATGAGCTGAGGCGGAAACCGGGGGCGCTTGTAGCTGATTGACGATGTCTTCATCAATGTCACCTCCGCCCAATGTCGGGCATCAGCAACCTAACGACAGTTAATGTGGCAACACAGAAAGAAAGGCTCGAGACACGCCATTTGCGCGTCGATCAGCCAGAAAATCACTCATGTCACCGCTCCGTTTTCGGAGCTGTGAAGCACGCGGCACAACAAAAACCAATGAATCCTGACCCTAGATTTGCTGCAAAGCTGTCCGAGAAGACGGGACCACTTAATCTGCCCCCTGTTGATTACTTTGTCGTGCCTTCAGTCGGTGGCCGACCTGAACAATCGCGTCAAGGGCCGGGATCAATTCGGCCCCAAGCTCGGTCAGGCTGTATTCCGTCGAGGGGGGCGACGTGCGCCGGACATGGCGGACCAGCACACCTCGTGCGGCCAGTTCCGACAAACGGGCCGAAAGTACCTTGGCAGAAATCGGCGGAATATCCGAACGCAGTTCACTAAAGCGGCGTGGCCCGGCCCGCAACGACCAGATCACGTTCGGCGCCCAGGCACCTGCAATCACAGCCATGCATTCGGTCAGCATGCAGGGTTCGG
Organism: Ruegeria sp. O4; assembly: GCF_056535125.1. NCBI lineage: Bacteria > Pseudomonadati > Pseudomonadota > Alphaproteobacteria > Rhodobacterales > Roseobacteraceae > Ruegeria > Ruegeria sp. O4. The sequence goes on from NZ_JBQERO010000034.1 coordinate 7,153, forward strand.
GTGGCGCCGGGCTTCGGTTTTTCCGCATCTTCAGGGCCATGAGGCGTTACCAGGTTTCTGCTGGGTTACTCTATTTTTTAAGTAACCATCAGAAACCTAGTTGTCAACGGATATGCCCTTCTCCATGTCTATGGTGCCACCAGTAATCCCCAGAAAGGAATACCATGAAACTCTACTACAAACCGGGCGCATGTTCGCTTGCCAGCCACATCGTGCTGACCGAAATCGGCACTCCCTTCGAAACTGAGGCCGTTGATACCGCGGCTGGCCGCACTGAATCCGGCGCGGATTTTAGATCCATCAACCCCCGAGGATATGTGCCGGTGCTTGCGCTGGACGACGGTGAACTTGTCAGGGAGGGATCCGCTATTCTTCAATATCTTGCTGATAAGTACCCGTCCTCTGATCTGGCACCATCAAACGGAACGATGGCCCGTACACGGGTTCAGGAATATCTGAGTTTTGTGGCGGCCGATCTGCACAAATCCTTCAGCCCGCTGTTCAAGGGTGATTCCACCGACACCGAAAAAACCAAGGCGCGCAGTATCGTCAAAACAAAATTCGATCAGGTCGAAAACATACTGGCCGATGGGCGGGAATACCTTGTGGACGGAAAGTTTTCGGTCGCGGACGCATATCTTTTCGTTGTCTCGAACTGGGCAAATTTTACGGAAATCGATTTGTCCGGCTGGCCAAGCCTGAAAGCCTATGTCGAGCGGGTGGCAGCACGTCCCGCAACACAAACGGCGATGCGCGCCGAAGGGCTGATCCAATGACCCCGGCCGATCACAAAGCTGTGGTCGAATTGATGGAGGCCTATTTCGAGGGCCTTCATCACGCCGACAGCAACGCCCTGAGACAGGTGTTTCACCCGAAACTGGCGTATATCTGCGCCACCGAAGGGGATGAGCTGTATCTGGATCTTGAGAGCTATATGGCCCGTGTGGATCAGCGTGAACCGCCAGCCAAGCGCGGTGACCCGCGCGATGAAGAGATATTGCAGATCTCCTTCGGCAGTCCGAGGCTGGCCCATGTCATGGCCCGTATGTCGATGATGGGGCGCGATTATCTGGATTACCTTTCCCTTGTCCGCCACGGCAATGACTGGCGGATTGTCACCAAGGTCTTCTCCTACGTTCCAAGGAAGGATTAAAACCATGCCATATGTGAATGTCAAAGTAACCCGTGAAGGTGGTCCTGACGGAACCGGCCCAAGCCAGAACGAGAAAGCAAAGCTGATCGCCGGAGTGAGCGAACTGTTGCACGAGGTGCTGGGCAAAAACCCGGCAACCACAGTCGTCGTGATTGACGAGGTCGATCTGGACAACTGGGGCATCGGTGGGCTGCCGGTTGTCGACTACCGAAAGACGGCCACGTGAAAACCCGGCTGACCGAGCGCCTGAACCTGTCCCACCCGATCATTCAGGCGCCAATGGCGTTTGTTGCGGGTGGGTCGTTGGCCTCGGCTGTGACGCAGGCGGGCGGGCTTGGGTTGGTCGGCGGGGGTTACGGCGATCGGGACTGGATTGCGCAACAGTTCGATGCAGCCGGAACCACCCCTGTCGGGTGCGGTCTGATCACATGGAAGTTGGCAGAGCAGCCCGCTCTGCTCGATTACGTGCTGGAGCGCGGGCCAGCCGCGGTCTTTCTGTCCTTTGGTGATCCTGCACCCTTTGCCGACAGGATCAAACGGACGGGCGTTCCGCTTATCTGCCAAATCCAGACACTTCGGGACGCGCTGCGTGCCATTGCGGTTGGCGCCGATGTCATTGTGGCTCAGGGGGCCGAAGCTGGTGGCCACGGCGAGGTGCGCGGCACGATCGCGCTTGTGCCCGAAGTGGCGGATAAAATTGACGCATCGAACAGTTCGGCTGTACTTTGCGCCGCCGGTGGTATCGGCGATGGTCGCGGTCTGGCTGCGGCCCTGATGCTTGGCGCAGATGGCGTTGTGATAGGAACTCGGTTTGTTGCTGCAGATGAGGCGCTGATCCATCCGCAGATTCTCAGCGACATCTTGCGCGCATCGGGGGATGAAACCGTTCGAACCTCGGTTCCCGACATCATTCGCGGTTATTCTTGGCCGGACCGATACTCAATCCGGGTACGTCGAAATGATTTTGTCAGTAAATGGCATGGTCAAGAAGCCGCGCTAGACGCCGGCTTGGATGTCGAAAGACGACTTTGGAACGATGCTCAGAATTCCGGAAATCCGTCAATCGTTCCCGGTATTGTCGGCGAAGGTGTGGGTATCATAAGAACCTCGAAACCTGCAGAACAGATCATTGACGAGATCATGCGCGATGCGATCGACCTCATCAAAGGTGAAGGTGGCAGACATTTGTTTCGGCATAAGGCTTGATTGTCTATCGGTCAAAAAACGCGATTAGGTGGGATCTAATGGTGTTGTCACATTAACTGTCGTTAGGCTGCTGATGCCCGACATTGGCTGTAGGTGACATTGATGAAGACATCGTCAATCAGCTACAAGCGCCCCCGGTTTCCGCCTCAGCTCATCGCGCATGCAGTGTGGCTGTACGTTCGCTTCAATCTGAGCCTGCGGGAAGTTGAAGAGATGCTGCTGCAGCGCGTGCGCGATGCTTCTTACGAAACTGTTCGGCGCTGGGTCATCAAATTCGGGCCGGTGGTTGCTCCAAATCTATGGCAGAGACATGGCCGCCCAGATGATGTCTGGCATCTGGATGAAATTGTCGTGGACATTTCAGGTCGCAAGTATCGGCTTTGGCGCGCGGTCGATCAGCATGGCGTCGTGTCGGACGAAGTACTCCAATCCAGGCGGGACAAACGGGCGGCAAAACGGCTGTTGCGCGGCCTGATCAAGCACCTTGGTTTCATTCCCAAGCGGATCATCACGAACAAGTTGCGGTCCTATGGCACCGCCAAACGGGAAATCGCGCCGGGCTTGGATCGTTGGTCGTACAAGGGCTTGAACAACTGCGCGGAAAACAGCCCCCTCCCATTCCGAAAGCGAGAACGGACGATGCCAGGATACCGATCTCCAAGAGGTTTGCAGCGGTTCGTAACCACCCATCAGCCGTTAGAAATTGCTTCCGCGTCCCGGCACGTCGTCGCTCCGCACTAACAATCCGTTGTCACCGCCTCGAGGCAACTAACGCCTGGAATGCTGCCACTCGAGCCGCTTGAATCCCGACCATCAGCATTCCCTCGTCGACCGGACGTTAACGTGACAATACCGTTTCGGATACTGCGCACCTTTGAAATAAATCATGGACTGGTTCTCGAGTGAATACACCGGCGGCCATTCACCGTCTGCATTCGAGCGCGTCAATAGTCAAAAGTTTGCAACATAACCCTTTACGGTGCCCGGCCAAATCACAAGCCCGGCCCTCTTGGTCAACTACTCTGCTGCGTCCGAAACCGTGGTTTCTGAGTATATCCCTTTCACACGTTCCTTTGTCGGATCAAAATGAGGGAATGGAACGATCCTGGCTTTCAACCGTTTTTGTTGGCCGTCCAATTGCCCGATTTCGATGTCTGCCCCAATTGTCGCGTGGGTAACTGAAATCCGACCCAAAGCGATGACTTTCCCTAAAACGGGTGATTTCATTGCGCTGGTAATCGCTCCAACCTGCGCCTTTCCGACGCGGACGCAGTCGCCGGGTGACGGGACGACGCCGCCTTCGATTTCAAAACCAACCAGCCTTCGGTGGGGGTGCGCCTTGCGTTCTTCGATTGCTGCCCGCCCGATGAAATCGTCGGTTTTTGATTTCAGCGGCACGGTAAAACCGATGCCGGCTTCAAACGGGTCCGTCTGGTCGTCGAATTCTGACCCGGCAAAAATCAGGCCCCCTTCGATCCGCAGCATATCAAGTGCCCCAAGGCCCAGCGGCGTGATCCCATAATCCTGACCTGCCTCCCAGACTCGGTCGAAGATTTCCACTGCATCTTTGGGATGGCAGAAGATTTCATATCCAAGCTCACCGGAATACCCTGTTCGGGAGATCACGACAGATGTTCCGCGCACATCTCCGACCCGTGCAACGGTCAGTCTGAACCATGGAAGTTCGTCAATCGTTGGTTGCTGTGGGGGTGTCCAGAAAATTCTGGAGAGAATGTCGCGACTGTGCCGCCCTTGAACCGCGATGTTGTGCAGCTGATCCGTCGAATTGCGAACCCAGACATTCAAGTTGCGTTTTTGCGCTTGTTCCTGAAGCCACAATCCACTGGTGTCATTCCCGCCGATCCAGCGGAAGTTCGTCTCACCCAGACGATAGACGGTGCCATCGTCAATCATCCCGCCGTGCTCATAACACATTGCGGTATAGACGACCTGACCGACGCTTAGCTTTTTCATGTTGCGGGTCACGCATAGCTGCATCAGCTCTTCTGCATCGGGTCCGACAACTTCGTATTTACGCAAAGGACTCAGGTCCATGACGGCAACCTTGTCCCGACAGGCCCAGTATTCAGAAATCGCACCATGATTGGTCATCGTGTTCGGCAGCCAATAGCCGTTATACTCGACGAAATCACGGGTATGCCGCGCAAAGCAGTCGTGAAAAGCAGTTTTCTTGGTTTCTTCCACATCCGCCTCCGCAGATTTTCTATAGCCGTAGGATCGTTGAAAATCCTCGGTCGCCTTGTACGTTCGCACCTGAATATCGGTCGGGTTCCACCCGTTTGCCGGATCAATGTCGCAGGGACATGCCGTGCTGATGCAGACCAGATCGGTCAGCGCGCGCAGCAACACGAAGTCACCCGGTCGCGACCAGGGATCGTCCATGCCAATGGCATTGGCGTCATCCAGCATCGTGTTGAAAAAGAAGTTGATCGCAGGCCAGCCGCCGCGCGGCTTGATGCCATACTGGTCCAGATCTTTGTTAATATTGTCCGAACAGTTTACGTGGCCTGGATAGCCAAGGTCTTCGTAGTACCGCGCCGTACAAGCAAGGCCAAACGTGTCATGACGACCGCAAGTGTCCTGCACGATTTCGATCAAGGGTTCCTGATCGACGGACCAGTATTTCGAAAATATCCCCGGTTGCGGATACAGGCTGCCCATCAGGCTGCGGGTCGTCGTCGGATCGATTTCGCGCTCGATCCCCTGATCCAGCGCCCGGCGGCTGAAGGCCTGAAAATCCGAGCATTCGCGGCCGCGAATATCCAAGATCTGGATGAATTCTCCAGCTTTGACCTCATAAGATATGGCGTTTCCCGGTTGAATGTTGATGTCCCTGAGAGGGTCGGCCAACGGCTCAGGCGCGCCAACACCCGGCTTTTCCAGACCCGGCGCGGAACGCTGAATATAGAGGATGATATCCGTTGGAGGGTTGTTGTTTTCCGGGCGCATCGCCTCGCCGGGTGCGGCGACGATCAGAAGACCATCGCTTTCCGCCACGAAATGCACCATGTCGCCGGGGCGCGAGCCTTCGACAAAAGCGCGGATTGCGTCGCCCTGCCCGATGTCAAACCCCGCAGCCTCGAGCGCGCGCAGAACCTTCCGGCCCGAAGCGGAACCGTTTGCCAGCGTTGCGATCACCCCGTCGGGACACCCGTGTCCCCGCGCGCCGAGCATCGCCGCGTCCGAGCTTCGGTCGGGGGCAAAAAATACCATCTCAGCGGGCTGCATTCCATCGCGATCCAGCAATGTGATCGTGTCCCCATTGGACACCGGAACGGCGCGCGATCCCATTGCGGGAACCGGATGGCGTTCTGTGCCATGCGGCAGGATGGGCAGACCAGGAGCCAGCACCCCGCTGCGTTCGAACGGTACCTCAAACAAGGGTTTGACGTTCATCTGAACAACTCCGGTTAATCCAGCCCCAAAGCGCGCTTGCGCTTTTCGGCCCAACTGCTGATTGCCATATCAAAGGTCAACGCCATCAGAGACACGTTCAGACCCAGTACAAAATTCTTGCCCAATTCGGTGCCTGCCAGGGTTCGCTGCAATTCCTGCCCCAGATCCTGCGTGCCGATGAACGCGGCGATAATGACCATGAAGAACGCGAACATGATGGCCTGATTGAACCCGACGGCCATAGTCGGCAGCGCCAGTGGAAACTGTACTGACATCAGTTTTTGTCTGCGCGTCGAACCAGACATATCCGCGGCTTCGGTCATTTCCGGCGGCACGCTTCCCAGACCGATGATGGTATAGCGGATCAGCGGCACGGCGGCGAAGATCAGGATGGAAAACACGACCGCCACGTCATTGACGCCGAACAGCATGATCGCGGGGATCAGATAGATGAAGCTAGGGAAGGTTTGCGCAGTGTCGCAGGCCAGCAGGATACTCTTGGACCAGCGTTTGGACCGAGCTGCGACTACGCCCAAGGGGATACCGATCAGAGTTGCCAACACAACCGCTGAAATCACTGTATAGAGCGTGATGACCGAGCGATCCCACCAGCCGGAAAACGCGACGATTGTAAAAAACACCGCAGCATAGATACCGGGTTTGCGGCCTCCGATCCAATAGGCAAAGGAGACAACCAGCAGGATGAACGCAGGTGTCGGAATGGCAAGCAAAGTATCACGAAACGGGATCAGAACTTTTACGTTCAGGAACCAGCGCAGCCATTCGGTTGTCCCTTTGATCACATCGAAGGCCAAAACCGACTTGATCACATCGTCGATTTCCTTTCCCTGGCTCAGATGCTGCTTGCGACCAACTTCAGCCAGGATCGGAAACACTTGCGACAACAGGGTGAACCCGACGAACAGACCCACTGCGATTAGCGGAATCCAGTGCCGTTTCCACCATGGCGTTCCGCGTTCGAAATGAATGGGCTGTTTGACGACCCAGGCCTTCGACATCCGGTCAAGCATGACCGCCAGAAGAACGATGGTCACGCCGATTTCAAACGAACGGCCAAGTTTGAAGCTGCCCATCATTGCAAGCAACTTGGCTCCAAGGCCCGGCATGCCGATAAAGGCGGTGAGAACCACCATTGCCAGACACAGCATGATCACCTGATTGACACCTACCAGTACTTCGGTGCGTGCGGCTGGGACGTATACATGCCGCAGCATTTGCCAGCGTGTACATCCAGACATCTGGCCGGCTTCGATCACTTCGGGGCTGACTTTCTTCAGACCCAGTGTGGTCATCAGGATCATCGGCGGGATGGCAAAGGTGATTGTTGCCACGGCCCCCGCGGTTGGTCCGACTTTGAAAAAGATCACCGCTGGCAAGAGATAAGTAAAGAATGGCAGGGTTTGCAGAACGGACAGGATGGGTTTCAGCACCCGCTCGAACCGGCCATACTTCCAGGCGGCGATGCCCAGCACCAGGCCCAGCACAAACGCCAGCGGTGCCGCCACTACAATGACAGACATGGTCTGCATGGCGATGTTCCACTGGCCGATTGCAGCGGTCCAGATGAACGTACCCGCACCCAGAGCCGCCAGCCGCCACCCCCCCACGGCATAGCCCACAACAGCAGCGACAGCAGCGATTGCTGACCACGGGATTGGGCCCAGATAAGGCCAGCGGCGCTTGCCTTCGAGCAGGTTGGCCGACATATCCAACAGGAATTCCAACGGGCCTTCGGCGATAAAGCGGGTCACGTAGATCAGACCAAGGTCGTTTTGGATGAAATTGAAGATCGCATCCAGCACCTGCGCCGTCGGCGGGATTGCTGCCTCGGGAATGCGGTTCAACCATTCAGGGAGAATTCCGACCGCCTTGGCAAGGATCAGCGCAAAGGCGGTGATCAGAAGTGCGGTAAGGACTCTGGTGCGCCCCCACGCACCGTCTGCCGTGTCCGGTAATTCGGTGGACAGTGTCGCCATCATTCGGCTCCGAGCAGAACGTTCAACGCGGCATCGCGATCCAGAACACCGGTGACAACGCCAGTTTCATCCGCAACCGGCAGCAGGATACGCTTGTCATTGACCAGAACCCGGGCCAGTTCATGAATGGTTGATCCGCCATTGATCGGCGCGCCTTCAAGGGTATGGCCGTTCACCGGTTTTGCCAGCCCTTTCGCATGCACCACGCGGGCCTTGTCGATATCCTCGGTGAATTTCGCCACATATTCGGTCGCCGGGTTCATCACGATCTGATCCGGAGTATCGCATTGTTCGACCGCACCGTTGCGCATTATAGCAATCCGGTCAGCCAGACGCAGCGCCTCGTCGAAATCATGGGTGATGAAGACGATGGTTTTGCCCAGCATCTCTTGCAGGCGCAGGAATTCATCCTGCATTTCACGGCGGATCAGCGGATCAAGCGCCGAGAAGGGTTCATCCAGAAACCAGATATCCGGTTCGATAGCCAGCGACCGGGCGATACCGACCCGTTGTTGCTGGCCACCGCTCAATTCCCGTGGGAAGTATTCTTCCCGTCCTTCAAGGCCCACCAGCTTGATGACCTCCAAAGCGCGTTCGCGCCGGTCGTGGCGATCCTGCCCACGCATTTCCAGCGGGAAGGCGACATTGTCCAGAACCGTGCGGTGCGGCAGCAACCCGAAAGACTGAAACACCATCCCCATCTTGTTGCGGCGCAATTCGATCAGATCGCGCTCGCTGAGTTTCATGATGTCCTGACCGTCTACTTCGATCGTGCCTCCGGTGATGTTGTGCAGACGCGAAAAGCACCGCACCAGCGTGGATTTGCCCGATCCTGACAACCCCATGATGACAAGCATCTCGCCACGGCCAACCTCGATCGAGACATCCTTGACCCCGGCGATATACCCATCCTCACGGATCTCGTCGAAACTGCGGCCTGCCGGCATGGACTTCAGATAGCTCTCGGGCGAGGGTCCAAACAGTTTCCAGACATTCTTGGCTGATATGACAGGCGCGATGGCGGGCATGGCTGCTTTTCTTTCTTGTTGAGCGCGGCCCTGGATCACAAAACGATCAAGGCCGCGCCAGATTCATTATACGTAGCCGTTATCAACTGCAGGCATTGATCCAGGGGTCAACAACGGCACGGTTGGCGTCCAGCCATTCCTCTGCCGCTTCTTCCGGCTCAAGCTCATCAGTGTCGACCAGCTTTGCCATTTCCGCGATCTGAGGGTTGGTGAAAGAAATCTGGGTCAGGGCGCAATACGCGGCTGGCCACTTGTCTTTCATGCCATCCCAAGCCGCCTTTTTCAGATATCCACTTGCCGGGTTGCCACAATCATACAGCGCGTCCGGGTTCGGACCCTTGGCAGGATCCTTGTCGCAGCCGTCTTCCCATGCAGGGAACTCCACAAACTCACCGGGCCAGACGGCTTCGGCAAAGTTTGGCGTCCAGTTGAATACAAGAACCGGGGTCTTGTCGGCCTCGGCGGCACCAATCTCGGCCCACAACGCTGCGGCGGAACCCGCATTGATCACGGTGAAGTTCAGATCAAGCGCTTCGGCGCGTTCCTTACCATGTTTCAACCAGTCTACCGGACCATCAAGATACCGACCCTTATCCCCGGTCTCGGCCGTGGCAAACAGGTGCGCGCAGTCGTTCAGTGCATTCCAATCAGGCAGGCCCGGGCAGGATTCCTTGGTCCACATCGGGTACCACCAATCTTCGCGCGTGACGGCATCATGATCGCCCGCGTCATGCAAACCCCCCTTTTCCAGAGCGGCCCGGTAGGATGCGCCAAACGCGCCTTCCCAGACTTCCATCTCAAGCGCGACGTCGCCCAAGCGGACCGATTCATAAACCGCCTGGCTGTCGGTGGTGACATATTCGACGTTGTTGCCCATCTCTTCGAAGATCAGACCGACGACGTTGGACATCACGATCTGGCTGGACCAGTTGTGAATTGGAATGACAATCGGGTCGCTGCTGTCTTCGGCAATCGCCCCGGTTCCCGCTACTGCCGCCAAGGTTGCTGCGGAAAGGAGGTTTGTAAGTTTCATGTTCGCTCCCTGAGTGAGGTTCGTTTTTTGTCAAAGGGGCTCTTCCGGCCCGCGAATTTGTGCATTTTGCCTAGAATCGCTCATAATGCAGAAAAGAAATTTGAGGGGCGTTGACCATAAAATCTTGAGGCAAACTCAACTTTTTACTATGTTAACAGTCGGTTGCCCGTTCAGACGGCAACGGGTGCCCATGAATGTTTTTGCGTGTGGCCGCGTCCAGATCGGGAAAAGTCCTGTAAATGCCAAAGAAAACATCAGTCACAGGGAAAGTCCTTCCTCCGCTTGATTATTTGTTGGCGTTTGAAGCCGCGGCAAAAGCGCAAAGCTTTGTGCAGGCCAGTAAGGTGCTGAACATCTCGGAAACCGCGATCAGCCGCAAAGTGCGCCTGCTGGAGCAGCATTATGATGTGCCATTGTTTGTCCGGGGTCACCGTTCGGTGTCACTGACGCAACAAGGTGCCATTCTGTTGGCAACTGTCGAAAAGTCTCTGGATCAGATGCGGGACGTCAGCCGTGAGATGCTGGCCAAGCATCAGGCCAACAAGGTGTCGATTTCTGCGACGAACTCTGTCGCGTCTTTGTGGTTGATGCCACAACTGCACAAGTTCAACAAATCCAACGGCCGTATCCGTATTTCGCTGGTGTCTTCGGACAGTGACGCAGAGTGCCTTTCGGATTCCATGGACCTGACAATATTGCGTGGAGATGGCGAGTGGCCGGGATACGAAGCAAAGCTTCTGTTCGGAGAAACAGTGTTCCCGGTTTGCAGCCCCGAGTACCTCAGAAGCAACCCCAATGCGGCAGTTCTTTCCGCGCTGCCGGAACTGGACCTTATTGAAGTCACCAGCAGCCATGCGGAGTGGATGACATGGCGTACATGGTTCAGCGGTAACGGTGTTTCCACCTCAGCGATGGAACAAGCTGTGGCTTTCAACACCTATCCACTGTCGGTTCAGGCTGCTGTCGATGGTTTGGGAATTGCATTGGGCTGGGCCCATCTTGTTGACCCCTTGCTTGAGAGCGGCGCGTTGGTCAGGCCGGTCCAGAACGCTTCGGTGCGAACGCAATCCGGATACTACCTGCTGAAAAGGCCGTCTCAAAAAGCTTTCCCGGAACAGCGCATCGTCGAGGATTGGTTGCTGGGTCTCAGCGCGGGTCGAAAAAGATACGCCTGATCCTTGTCGCAACCCCCGAATCTTGACTTGATGTTTGGAAACATCCCTTGGGTACTTTAAACTCACGTATTGACCCTTGGGAATATTTATTTACCTTAAAGAAAATTTTGACCGAATCTGGCCCTGCGTTTTGTCGCTCTGGCCGGACCAATCCAGACTATCTCACGCAGGGAGACCAAACCCAATGAGCTATAAATCCGACATCGAAATTGCGCGTGAAGCGAATAAGAAGCCGATCCAGGAGATCGGCGCGAAGCTTGGAATATCCAGTG
>NZ_JBQERO010000035.1:0-14641 GCF_056535125.1 Ruegeria sp. O4
CTCAGCATTGGGCTGGAAAAGCCCCGTCGCATTCGAAAGGAAAGTGGCTTAAACGAGCACTTGGGGCGGCACAAAAACGGGACAGGTCCAGAAAACCCTAAATCTGTCCGGTAGGCGCTGACTTCAGACACCTTAACATAAGTGTGGACCAGTTCCGTTGGGGAGGCTCATTGGGAGGCTCATTTTCCGATCTATACATCCGGTTCTCCTCGCAGTATGGACTGCGCTTCTACTATGACCCGTGTGTCGGAAGCTCTGAGGGTGACCGTATCACTCCGGAGAGCTGAGCCATGAACCCGACACTCGCAATCGCATTGAAGCGTAAAGGATATGACACGCTGACCCCTGTTCAGGAGGCGGTGTCCGCACCGGATTTGCAGGGACGAGACTTGTTAGTTTCGGCGCAGACCGGATCAGGAAAAACCATCGCGTTCGGCTTGGCCATCGCACCAACAATTTTGAGCGATGCGCAGGTTTTCGATGTGGCAGGCGCGCCTTTGGCGTTGGTTGTTGCACCGACGCGAGAGTTGGCGCTGCAGGTCAAACGAGAACTGGGGTGGCTCTATGCGGATGCGGGGGCCTTCATTGCCTCATGCGTTGGCGGCATGGATATGCGCGACGAACGCCGGGCGCTGTCCCGAGGGGCACATATTGTGGTCGCGACACCAGGGCGGTTGCGGGATCATATAATGCGCGGCTCGATTGATTTGGCATCCGTACGCGCCGTCGTGTTGGATGAGGCTGACGAAATGCTCGACCTTGGATTCCGTGAAGATCTGGAATTCATCCTCGAACAAACGCAATCAGACCGCCAGACACTATTGTTCTCGGCAACGGTACCGCGCGCCATTGCCACCTTGGCTGCCCGGTACCAAAGGGATGCCGAGCGTGTAAGTACTGTCAGTGAGAGGACGCAACACGCCGATATCGAGTACCGTGCGATGAATGTGGCTCCACGTGACGGTGAAAATGCTATCATTAACGTGCTACGCTACTACGAGGCTCCTAACGCCATCGTTTTCTGCAACACGCGCGCCATGGTCAGCCGTCTGACAGCCCGACTGTCCAACCGCGGGTTTTCGGTTGTGGCTCTTTCCGGAGAACTGACCCAAGGTGAACGGTCAAACGCCTTGCAAGCCATGCGTGACGGACGGGCCCGCGTCTGTGTGGCGACCGACGTCGCGGCGCGCGGAATTGATTTGCCAAATCTGGATCTGGTGATCCATGCGGAACTGCCCAGCAGTCATGAAACGCTTTTGCACCGTTCAGGCCGAACTGGACGTGCAGGGCGCAAAGGTGTCAGCACACTGATCGTTGCACCGGCTTCTTACAAAAAAGCCCAAAGGCTGTTGAAATTCGCTAAACTCACGGCCGATTGGGGTGCGGCACCCTCCGCTGAAGAGGTCAAAGCGCAAGACCTGCAACGGATGTTCGGATCGGAGGACTGGCACTCTGAAATAACAAAGACTGAGCGGCAGTCAGTCAACGAACTGGTAGAAAGGTTCTCGCCAGAACAACTCGCTGCGGCATATGTCCGTCAATACAACAGGGCGCATTCCGCTCCGGAAGAACTAAACGACATTCAGGAAGCAGCGCCAAAGCAAAGCGCACCTTTTGGTCCGAGTGTTTGGTTTTCGCTGTCAGAAGGGCGCAACGAAAACGCGTCTCCGCGATATCTACTTCCTATGGTGTGCAAGGCGGGGAACATCACGAAATCCGATGTCGGTGCGATCCGTATCGTTGACGACGAGACCTATATCGAAATTCGCGAAAGCAGCGTCGCCGGATTTTTGGACGCGATTGGGCCGGAAATGAAGATCGAGGGTACAAAAGACATTGTGCAGTTGGATTCAGCCCCCGATTTGTCGAACTCAGCAAAGACAAGCTTCAACCGGGCTGCCAGAGGCAATAAAGGTCTGGAAAAGACTGCACGCAAACCGAGCCGACTTGTCGAGCTGCAGCCTGCGAAAGCGCGGAAAAAGACAGTGTCCAAGCCCCCTGAAAAGGCCAAAGTTGAAGCCAAGCCCAAACGCGATGACGACAACCGCAGTGGTCTGAGTAAAAAACTTGACCGCCGCCCAAAAGGCCCGCCACCGCCAAAGGGTAAGCCCAACAGCAAGAAAAACCGTGCACGCGCTGCGGCAAATAAGGGCGGTAACGCTGTGCCAAGGCGTTCAAAGTAAGTCGAAGCGTTTGCACAGGCCCTTTCCGGACATTGGCCATGCCAAAACTCCGCTGGGTTCCGCCCGTTAGACCAGACTTTCGCAGCGCCTGCGAGCCCTGGCGATAGACATAATCATACTCTGCGGACCATACTGTCGCTCCAATCGGCCATGCAAATTGATGGCAGACTCAGCTCGAGTTCTTGATAACCAGAGGATTATATTGTGATGATGCCGGGAGTTTTTTTCGGCCAGCGCCCTGACGAATTCTTTTTTGGGATAGAACGGAAAACGGTTCGGTGCTGACAGCACCTGCTCTTTGGAGAAGTACCTTCAGTCGATCCGATGCATCGGACCTGTGGATATGTCGGACCGCACCAAAGCCAAGTGAGACAATGGAGGTACCGTTGGGTGCAATTGAGTTTCACCGGCGCTGCCGTCTATTTTTCCCAATCCTGCGGGTCAAAGCACATTGTTATCATCTCGTTGTGCTTGTAAGGACGTTGCACTGTCCGAAAGGGCCGCGCCGTGCGGGCGTGATGGAATGGTAGACATATCAGACTTAAAATCTGAAGGGCGTATGCCCGTGTGGGTTCGAGTCCCACCGCCCGCACCAGGCACTTTCGAAAGCTGCATTCCGCTGCCCGGGTTGCGTGTCTTCGGGACCGCAAATGCTGTGAAGCGCAGCCTACGTCGTCATGGCGTCATATTCATGACCAGGACTATACCGGATACCCCAATTCCCGGATCAGCCTCCAGATGTCCTTGTTCGCGGCTGACAACTGATTGACGACTGTCTCGATTTCGCGAAGCGCATCATCATCTACCGTGTCCGAGCGCCCCAGTCTGATATCGGTCTTACGGTCAGAAATCCGCATCAGAATTGTTTTCGGGTTTCCGCTTTCCTGATCGAATGAATAGATGCAGTGGTTATACTTGTTTCGAATGCCAGAAAGCTTGCTGAGCCGTTGCGTGCGTTCGAGGATCGGGTCACGAACCTGCGCGGGTCTTCCCTCCATCTTGGCAAGCCGTTCGACCAGATCAATACGCGCGCGGGTTGTGTTCAAGGTCAGGAAAATAATGACGGCCACGTCTTTCGACGTTCCGGAAAGGCCCGCGATCAGGTGGATCAGCAGGCTTTCGGTGTTGGTCCACATATAGTTCAGCCTGCCAACCAGAAGGATCAGGCGATCGAACCGGGCTTCGAACGTGTCAGTCAAGGGCGGATTGCTGCGCCTCGTGCGGCGCAACCTCGTAATAGAAATGTGCGGCTGCGGTGCGGTTGCTGACACCGATCTTGCCAACCACGTTGTGCATATGCAGCTTGACCGTATGTTCCGTAATTCCCAACTTGGTCGCAATCAACTTGTTGCTTTTGCCCTGCGAGACAAGTTGCAGGACCTGCTTTTCGCGACGCGTCAGCTTCAGGTACCGCGACTGCTGGTCGCCACCATATGTGGCACTTGTCACTGGTCGGTCCGGGATGTCCCGAGTGTGCTGGCCTGGAAAGGCGACGCAATCGGCAAGAAAACTGGGCAGGTACAATTCTTCATGCATCAGCAGTCTGAGGATGGCACGCCAAGCATCGGGCGCCACATTCATCGGCAGAAATCCAACTTCGCCGAACTGCGCGCGATCCCAGGATTCAAACATATGCCGGGCTGATTCTTCTTTGCGATAGGCAAAGGCAAGACAGCCGGATCCGGTACTTTTGGTATAGGCCATTGGGCGCGCCAGCAGGTCTTCAAGCATCATCTGATCAACAACAACGATCTTGCTGCAACCGGGCGCATGGCTGTTCATGGTTTCGAGGGTTTCAAACCGCCGGGCGCGAACTCCGAATTCAGTTTGAACGCTTCTTAGGGTCTGATTGGAGTAGAATAATTCTTTTCCAATAAAGACAACCGAAAAATCTTCTGAATAAAGATCCTGATTGGCAGTTTCATCTATCAATGACGCACTCATCACATTCCCTCGCAAACAGGGTCAACCAAAAATTGCTTATTTGAATTCTGGTGGTCTGAAATAGTTAACTAATCAAATAGGTAATTAAATTTTATTATACTCGAAAGCATGGTTTTCCACAACCGGGAGGAGTGCTTTCATTGCCCGTACCATAGAACTTTCGGTTAGGTTTCCGCTTGGATTTTTGTGCAACCAGCGGAAACAATTGAATTATTTTGTTGCGACTTTTTATGGGTAGGTCATGCGGGGCAGGTGTGCGCAAATTTAGGCGCGTTCTAAAAGAAAGTAATAAAAACAATGATGTAACTACCTCAAAACTTTCGACTAGCTAGGCGTGGGCGTGCGTCGCTGCGAACATGGCTGGGCTTCAATTGTCGAAGCGCCTGTCCCTGTCGCGCCGGTCATTGCGTATTTAAGCAACCTTCATGAACCGTCGCGCTTTCGGCTTAGCCGGGAAAGGAGGTGGCCATTTAGAAACTTCCACCGACCGCTTTCAGCGCGTTCAAGCGCTGCGCGGGTATTTTTGTTTCAATCTCGCCTGATGCCGCTTTTTAGATGAATGGCGGTCTGGCGTTCCAGAAATAGGAATTTGTCATGAGACGTAATGTGAATAATACAAACGTAACAACCGTCGACGAAATTAATGTCGAAAACCTGGAAGCTCCGGTAAATGTTGAAATCCCGATTGATGAGGCGTTTGTTGAAGCTGATCTGACTGCACAACAGCAGCAGCAGGACCAGACTGTAGAAAACTCCAACGATCAGGGCCAAGACCAAAATCAAGGCCAGGATCAGGGTCAGGAACAAGGCCAGGACCAAGGTCAGGATCAGGGCCAGGATCAGGATCAAGGTCAGGATCAGGACCAGACGCTCAATGCCGGAGATAACACCAACGACAATTCGAACAGCAATGCGATCAATATCGACTTTGGTGGCGGAGAGTGGATTCCGCGTGATGACGATCAGGTTGATCTGGACTTCGGAGATAACGCGTCGGTTGGCGACGTAATAACTGCAGGCCGTGATCTGAACTATGATCCTGGCGATGACATGAATGTCGATATCTCAATGGATGGTGCGGGAACCGCGATGGCGGCCGTCAACAGTCAGGTGGCTAGCCTGAGCGATGACGACACGCTGGAATCGGCGTCAGTTTCGAACAATTCCGGTTTCTATCAGAATGGTAGCGCCTATGGCGGTACCGCCAACGCTGAAGAAGGTATCGGCGTCAAGTCCAACGGTGGAGATTCGGGCGACGGTGGTACCAGCTATGGTGGTTCGGCAGACTCGACCACGCTGGGCAGCCATGCGTTTGGTGCCGGTGGCGATACCGGCAGCGCCGACGCGGATTCGAGTGGCGGCGCAGGCGGTGATAGCGGTGACGCAAATAACGCCAGCATTGGTGTCGGCCTGTCCGGCGCAGGGGCTGACGGTGACAGCACCGGCGGAGACGGCGGCGACGCTGACAGTTCGTCTTCTGCTGACAACGACGGCAGCACAAGCGTTGACGGTGACGGAACTGGCGGTAACGGAGGAAGCGCAGATTCGTTTGGTCTGGGACTGGGCCTTGGTCTGTCTGGCTCGAATGCCTCGGGTAGCGCCGATGGCGGCGACAGCGATTCCGACTCGAGCGGCACGGGCTTTGGTGTGGCCGGCAATGACGTAGACGCCGAAGGTTCCGACGGCGGTGACGGCAGCGCCTCGACAGACGGTTCGTCGTCGAATTCCAGTGACAGCACAACCGAAGCCAATGATGCAACTGCGGGCAGCAACGCAGCAGAGGGCAGCGCTGACAGTGGTGCGGACAGCTCGGCTGATGGAACTGGCGGACCTGGCACCGGCGGTGAAGGCTCTGGCGGCGAAGGGACCGGTGGTGAAGGATCCGGTGGCGACGGCACAGGCGGTGACGGTACCGGCGGTGACGGTGAAGGCGGATTTGCCGCTATGGTCGAAGCTGCAATCATGGCCCTGCAGGAAGAGCTTGGCATGGTTGATGCCGAAGCGGGCGAAGGCGGTGACGGAACTGGCGGTGACGGAACTGGTGGCGATGGTTCGGGCGGCTATGGCTCTGGTGGCGATGGCTCAGGCGGTGACGGTTCGGGCGGCGATGGTTCCGGTGGAACTGCCGACGCGGATTCGGATGCGCAGGGTGTTGGCGACCAGTCCGCAAGCGGGCCTGATATCAACCAAAGCCCAGGTGACGTGAACGGTGCATCCAGCAATTCGCAGAACACGGATGGCAGCGGTGGTGATGGCGGATCAAATTCGGCCAACGGCACAGCGGACGCAGCGGGTTCTGGTACGTCTGCAGCAGACGGTGACGGCGGAGCAGGCGGCACAACGACGCCCACATCCACGTCTTCGGGCAACGGTGCCGGTTCTGCCGATGCGGCCAATACCGCCGGTGATGGCGGAGCGGCGGATGTATTCGGTGATGCCGATACAAACGGAGCCGCCGACAGCCTGGCTGAAGCAATCGCTGGATACGGTGGTTCGGGCATGTCCGATAACGATGCCACATCGACCGGTTCGGGCGATGCGACCGGTGCGGCCAGCTCGGGTGCCGGTGGTGCCGGTGGCGCGTCCGCCGCAAATGGCGGAGCCAGCGGATACTCGACCGGTACAGCTATGTCCGGTGACACCATGGGTGGAACCATCACGGGCGGCAGCGCGGCTGGTGCCTATTCGGGTGACGGTGGTGCAGGCGGCAACGCTGGCAACTGGGGCTCGAACAACGGTGGCGATGGTATCGTGACCGGCGAGTCCTATGCCTCGGCAGCGGCTGTTGTCGACACCTCGGCCTTTAACCAGTCGATCGTCATGGGCGCCAACGTGCTTGGCAACTCGGTCGACACGACCATGGTCGGTGGTTCGATGACCTCGTCCTACGCAAGCGACGACAACGACGCATAAGTCATAAGGCGAGGCCCGCATTATCGGGCCTCGCTATTTTCGAAAATGCCGGGGCCGCGAGCAGTGGCCCCGGCCCAACTGAACCCAAAGCGGAAATTCTGGCCGGTGCGGGTGAAAAAGGATGACCGATATGGCCCTTGACGCAATTACGGAAACAATAGCGCATTTTGTTGGAGCATTTGAACTTACGATCGAACAAGCCCGGCTGCGGGACCAGTATGACGAATTCACCGCCCTGAGGCGAAAAGCCGAAATTGACGGGCTGGACGATCCTGCTGCGATCCACATCAGGGCCGACCTTGATATCCCGGTGGGCGAGTACAAGCTCCTCCCATACAATTTTGCCCCACCTCAACCTAACCTGCCGCTACCAGACGCGCCGAAGGGGCCTGTGCATGAATCGGTGATTATCCTTGGTGGAGATGGGCCGGTTTCCGAGCGTTTTGTCCCAGACGACACGATTGGACCATCATCCGTTCCCACACTCGTCATTCTGCAGCCGGACAACGTGCCGTTGGGGTCTGCGGTAAGTTACACCATGCAAAAGGTTTTCCTGCGTGACAACGATACGGTGGGCAAGGGTGAATTTCGCGACACGGACGCGCTGATCGCGAAAGGTGAGCAGATGCTGGACATGGCGTTGTCCCTTCATGCCGTGGCAAGCCCGTCATTTTCACTCGCGGACTACCAGTCAATCGAGATGGTCGAGGCACTGGCCGAACAGATGCTGAATCCGATGAACGGGGATGTGGATGGCGTCACCGTGTATCAGTTCCATGGCGATGATGCCTTGGGCGTGATCGTCAATGGCGAGCACATGGCCGAAGCACCTGAATGGACCGACCTGCTGCCCGCTTTCCATCAGCCGGATGAGGCGACTGGCGATGAAGCGGAAACGCCGTTGCCTGCCGAATGGGACCAGTCCAAGGATTCCGATTTTGACGACGGGCATCTGGTGGTGACCGGTGGTAATCTGGCGATCAATGCAGTGTCTGCGACTATTGGTTGGGTGGATGCTCCGTACATTGTTGTAGGCGGGCAGGCCATCAATCTGACGGTCATCAGTCAGGTCGCGCTTGTTTCCGACTGGGACGTAGGTGCCATGAATGCCGGAAGCGGTACCAACCTGGTTCAGTCTTCGGTGATCGAAGTCGAAGGCAAAGAGGCCGCCTGGCTGGACGATGTCGACGGAACAAGCGGCCAGCCCGCATATGTTGTTGTCGACTGGGTTCACGGCGATCTGGTGGTCGCGAATTTCATCAACCAAAGTATTGATGCCACCGATATTGATCACATTCAGACCGAAATTTCAGCCACATCCACGCTTTACGTGCTGGGCGACAACGAAATGTACAATGTCGCCGATATCGTGCAGTTGGGCAGCTATTACGATCTGATCATGATCGGCGGAAACATGATTTCAGTCGATGTGCTGGTTCAATCCATGGCCCTTATGGATGACGACATCATCAGCGGCGGAGTGCCCGCGTCGGTGATGGACGGTGATGAAAACCTGCTCATGAACGACGCGTCGGTCAAAACGATCGGCAAGGACATTCACCAGGATATGCAACAGAATATGGCGGACGCGCTTGCCATACCGGAAATGGACATGGACGCGTTGGAAGACGCGCTTCTGAATGATCCGATGTTCGCCGGGATGGAGCAGTTGCGCGTCCTTAAGATCGACGGCGATCTTATACAGGTGAACATCGTCAATCAGGCCACGATGATGCTGGATCAGGATGATATAGACCTGTCCGGCCCAAATGCTGCCGGGGCCGATGTAGTCGCGGGCAGCAACGCCATGCTGAACACCGCGCATCTGACCAAGATGGGTGTGGACTCGACGGTCATGGCAGCTGACGGGTCGTATTCCGATCTGCTGCTGCATCAGGCCAGCCTGATCGACATGCCGGACAACGACGAGATTACCGCGATGACCAATGAGGCAATTGCGGCCATCATGGGTGACATGACCGTCGCGCAACCGGATGCGGCCCTGGCACTGAATACCCCAGCTCTTGATGTAACAACACCTGACGACGGCCTGCAAACCATGCTGGCCTGATCCCCCAAGATTTTACCGAGTGACCAGAAGGTTTCTACATGTCGTTTGTTTTTTCGTCGCGCCGCCACCCCTTATCCAGCCCGCTGGACAGGCAAGGCGGGTTGGGTCTGAAGCGTCAGGGGGCCGAACCAGGGGCAGATCCTGCAAAACGGGCCACAGGTGCCACCACCCGACTGCATCTGACGCAGGAGTTCCGAGTGCCTGAACCAGATCAAAACCGGCCGGTTGAAAACGATGCGTTGAAACCGGCCAAAGACCAGAAACACTCATGTGAACAACCGCGCGCTGAACCTCCCCATTGGCGTGCGCCGCCGCAGCCCGTGCAAGACAAGGACATTGCGGGCGGTGGTGACGGGGTGGCTGATGCTGACGGCCCGGATCATGCAACCGCGGACGAAACGACAGCGCGCAAGACCCCCTCTGCGCGCGCGTCCGGCGCGGATCACATGGGCGCGACGATCGAGGCCAAGGCAAACCAGCCACTGTTGCGGACAAACTCCGGCGGCGGTGACGGGAACGGGCCACCCCAAACCTTTCACAAGCGCACCCCGCCCGAGGATTTCCAGCGCACATTGCGGGATTCGATCCGGGCGATCCGGCGTAACCTTGCATTTGTTCTGGTGCTGACCTGCGCGACCAATATTCTGATCCTGTCGATTCCGATCTACCTGTTTCAGATCAGTGACAGGGTTCTGACCAGCCGATCTTTGGATACGCTGATCATGTTGACGGCAATCGTCGCCGGGGCCGTGATCTTTCAGTCAGCCTTTGATGCGGTGCGGCGGTTTACGCTGATGCGAACCGGTGTCGAGGTTGCCGTTCGTTTGGGTGCACCTGTGCTTAGTGCGGCTGCGCACGCGTCGTTGCATGGAAACGGGCGCGAATATCAGACGCTTGGCGATTTGCAGCAACTGCGCGGTTTTCTGGTTTCCGGCACGCTGATCTCGTTTCTGGACGTGCCATTTGCCCCACTGTTCATTTTGATGATCTTTCTCGTGCACCCGCAATTGGGCATGATCGTCGTGGTGACAGCGCTGATCCTGATGACGATTGCGCTGATCAACCAGAAAATGACAGCCAAACCGTTTGCCGAGGCAAACAGGGCACAATCCATGGCGAACCTGCATCTGGATTCCATGTCGCGCAACAGTCAGATCATCAACGCCTTGGCCATGATCCCCGAGGCGGTGCGGATCTGGGGGCGGGACACCGCCCAATCCCTGACCTGGCAGGTGCGCGCGCAGGACCGAAACGTGATCTTCGCAGCGATTTCGCGCGCTGTTCGTCTGCTGACTCAGATTGGCATTCTGGGATGGGGCGCATTTCTGGCACTGCAGGGAGAGATTACCGGCGGAATGGTGATCGCGGCCTCAATCATTGCCGGGCGCGCCTTTGCGCCCATCGAAGGTTCGATTGAAGGGTGGAACAGTTACCTGCTGACGCGCGCGGCCTACGGGCGGATCAAGGCGCTGCTGTCAACCTCGGCCCTGCAACACGAGAAGTTGCGCCTGCCGCGCCCCGAAGGCCGGCTGGATGTGGAGCGGTTGCTCTATGTCCCCGGTGGAACCAAACGTGTGGTTCTGAACGGGATTACCTTCTCTCTCACCCCCGGTGAAACACTGGCCATTATCGGCAATTCAGGTGCGGGCAAAACCACCTTGGGCAAAACCCTTGTCGGGTCCGTTCTGCCCACGTCGGGAAGTGTGCGGCTGGACCTGATGGATATCCGAAACTGGGACCCGCGCCAGTTTGGCGAAAGCATCGGTTATCTGCCGCAGGATGTGCAGCTGTTCCCCGGAACCATCAAGGACAATATCGGCCGGATGCGTGCCGATGCCACGGACGAACAGATCCATGACGCCGCTGTTCTGGCCGATGTACACAACATGATCGCAACCTTGCCGCAGGGATATGAGACTGTGGTGGCCTCCGATGGATCGCCTTTATCGGGCGGACAGAAACAACGCATTGCGCTGGCGCGGGCGTTTTTTGGGAACCCACGAATGGTTGTGCTGGACGAGCCGAACTCGAACCTTGACGTTGCCGGGGACAAAGCCTTGGCGCGTGCCATTGAACAGGCGCGCGAAAGCAAGATTACCGTGGTCGTCATCACGCAGAAACCGACCCTGCTGAATGTGGTCGACAAGATCATGTTGCTGACCGATGGGCGCGTCGCATTGTTCGGTCAGCGCGAGCAGGTTCTTCAGCAGATCAACGGGCCGCGCAAACGGACCGGAATTGAAGGGCAACAGGGAGGCTGACCATGAATGACCTCGTACCCGTAAGGCACTCTGCCGGTGAACCTGACGTCTGGTATGCGGAAGTTCCGCGCTCGATCAACCGCTTCATTGTCATCGGTATAATCATGCTGGTCGTCTGTTTTGGCGGTTTCGGAGTGTGGTCCTTCAGCGCCCCGCTGGCGGCGGCGGTCATCGCGCAGGGCAGCTTTGTCGCCACCGGACGCAACAAGATTGTCCAGCACCTTGAAGGCGGGATCATCGAAGACATCAAGGTCACTGAGGGGCAAACGGTTCAGGCAGGTCAGGTGCTGATGACGCTGGATCAGACCTCGGCCCAGGCCAATGAGCGCGAGCTGTTCATCCGCAAACTGCGCTTGCAGGCGATGACCGAGCGATTGCTGGCGGAATATGGGGAACGGGATCGTCTGGTCTTTACGCCAGATCTGGTCGAGGCCTCCAAAGACGTGGAAGTCATGGCCATTCTCGACGGTCAAATGCTGAGCTTTGATGTGTCGCGCAAGACCTTGCTGAATGATGTGGCACTTTTGGAACGCAATATGGAGGCTTTGAAGATCCGGGCAAGTGGCTTTGAGGCCCAATTGGACAGCATGGTCACACGTGCCGAGATCTTGCAGGAAGAGTACGAGTCCAAAAACCAGCTTTTCCAGAAAGGGCTGGTTCGAAAGGGCGAATTGAACACGATCCGGCGTGTGCAGGCCGAAGCCGAGGGGCAGCAGGCCCGGTTGCAGGCCGAGGCCGCTGAAATCAATCAGATGCTTCTGAAATACCAGGAACAGATTACGCGCACCCGATCCGCCTATCGCGAGGCTGCACTGGATGAATTGGGCGTGGTCGAGGCAGATCTGGAAAGCGTGCGCGAAAAATCCCGTCAGGCCCGTAATGTCCTGGACCGGGCCGTGGTGCGGGCGCCTGTGACCGGGACAGTGGTTCGCCTGCATTATCATACTCCGGGTGGTGTGATCGAAACGGGCGAACCCATTGCCGAAATCCTGCCTGCCGATGCGCCGTTGATTATTGAGGCGCAAATCCCACGCACCGAGATTGATAGTGTGGTAACCGGGCAGACCGCCTCGGTGCGACTGATCGCGCTCAATCAGCGCACAACGCCGGTTTTGTACGGAGAAGTCTTTTATGTCTCTGCCGACGCGCTGCTTGAAGAGGCGGCAGGCGTTCCAAAAGAGGTATATCTGGCGCGTATCTCACTTACCCCAGACGAGCTGCACCGGGTCAGCGGCTTTGTTCCTACCCCAGGCATGCCTGCGGAAATTATGATCCAAACTGAGGAACGAACTTTTGCGGCTTATATCGCCAAACCTGTGTCGGACAGCATGTCGCGTGCGTTTCGCGAGCAATAACCTAGGTGGCTAAGGCCGCTGGTTCATCTACCTCGAGTCGCGTTCTGATCCTTTTGGGAAAAGCGTGAAAGTGAGGGTGTGTACCTTTGACGGTGCAAGACTTGGGTTTTCACACGCTCCACATCCTTGGCGGGTTGGCGGATCGGCTCAACGGTGGTTGCGAAATCACAGGTTCATGAAGCGCCAGATTTCCGCATCTGATGCAAATCAATGCAAAACACATTCGAATCGAGACATGTTTGGCCGGAAGTCATCATAAGGAACACCCGACCATGTTTCGCCTTGCCGCCATGCTGTATTCACTGATCGCCACTGCCATTTCAGGTTCTGCCGTAATCGCTGTGCTGTCTGCGGGATTGGTTTCCGTCAGCGCAATTGTCGGCGCAGCAGTTGCCGGGGCGGTGATCGCTGCTCCGGCATCGTGGATGGTGGCCCGGCGCTTGTACCGGGGCACCTGATCAGGCGTTCAGGAACGTCCGAACCGCTGCTTCGAATTCACGTGGTTTTTCGGCGTGCAGCCAATGCCCGGCTCCGGGTATTTTGGCAAAACGCGCGCCGGAAAACAGCGAGCGGATTTCAGGGCGGTGTTCCGGCAGGACATAATCCGATGCCGCGCCCGACAGGAACAGGGCGGAGCCATTCCATGTGGCGTCCAATTTGGGGAAGCCCATGATCTTTGGCATCTCGGCTGCAAGAACATCCAGATTAAGCAACCACCGTTTTCCCTTGATATCCAGCGATTGGGTGAAAAAGCTTTGCAACGCTTTCTCAACGCCTTGATCGGCCAGCTGCATTTCCGCATCCGACCGGCGGGTGATGCGCGAAAAATCAACAGCCCGCATGGCCTCGATGAACTGGATTTGGCTGTGCGCGTATTGAACCGGCGCGATGTCGGCGACCACCAGCTTGTTCACCAACCCATTGTGCCGCAGGGCCAGGGTCATGGCAGCCTTTCCGCCCATGGAATGCCCAAGAACATCCGCCACGCCGCCGATCTGTTCTATGACTTCGGCGATATCCTGTGCCAGATGGGGATAATCGTGGCTCGGGTCCCACATGCTGTAAGCATGGTTGCGCATGTCCACCGCCACAACCTGCCGTTCGTCTGAAAGCCTTTTGGCAATGACGCCCCAATTCCGAGCAGATCCGTAAAGGCCGTGTGCTATTACCAGCGGTGGGCGGGCGGTCGGTTCGCCATGTACAATCGTGTTCAGCATAGCTTGCGTGATACAAGCGCCTACAGCGGATCACCAGCCCCATTGTAGGTCTTTGTGGTGCAGGCTAGATTGCGGCGGCAGGAGAGAGCCAATGCCTCAGGACCCAGACATTCAGACCCGGATCGCCGAGACGGTGGCCTTGCTGCGTGCCAAGCTTGGCGTGCGCGACAAGACGCTAGAGGCATCCATTCGCAAGGCAAAACGACGCCTGCCGCGCCGGGTGTACCGGCAGGCCATGGTGCTTGCCCGGTCCGAGGCGATGGCGTCGCACCCGAAGATGCGGTTGATTCTGGATACTCCCAAGCTCGTCAGGGCGTCGGACGTAGTGCAGGATCATCTGGGAAGCATCAATCTTGCGGATCGCAGGTGGGGCTGGTTCCTTGGATTGCTGGGGGGGCTGGCTTTCAATCTGTTGGCTCTGACAGCGCTGTTGCTTGTTTTTCTGTGGTGGCGCGATTTGATTTGACTTTCAGACGGCTGCCAAGCTGACGCGTGGCCAGATCCCCCTCTATCGAAGCGACTGCTCAAACAACAAAAAAAACGGCGCCTCAAGAGCGCCGTTTTCTTTTCTTTTTCAACGTTTACAGGTTCGGGTATATGGGGAAGCGGTTGCAGAGGTCTGCGACCTGGGCGCGGACGCGGGCTTCGACTTCGGCGTTGCCGTCTTCGCCGTTGGCGGCCAGGCCGTCGACCACTT
>NZ_JBQERO010000036.1:0-2500 GCF_056535125.1 Ruegeria sp. O4
CTGAACGCAGAAAGCGCCCCAAGGGGCGCTAAGTGTTTGATATCTGACTTGAAGTATTGGTTGCGGGAGCAGGATTTGAACCTGCGACCTTCAGGTTATGAGCCTGACGAGCTACCGGGCTGCTCCATCCCGCGTCAGAGTCAGATTTGTTTTCATCGTTTTAGAGAGATTTGGGGATTTTGCTAGGTTTGGCGGTGACCTACTCTCCCGGGGCTTAAGCCCAAGTACCATTGGCGCGGCAGTGCTTAACTTCCGGGTTCGGGATGGGACCGGGTGTTTCACTTGCGCTATGACCACCAAACCGAGGAAAATCCCCACGTCGCTGTTTTTGCGGAGCAAAAAAGCGACGGGTGGCAGGCAGCGTATTTGTGAAGCAAATGCGCGGTGCCACTCGGTTGTGTAATCAATCAACAGTGCCGTTTGCGTTGGCACGCGCTGTCCATGTTCAAGGTGTGTATGTTTTTGGCTTTTTGATTTCGCCTACCGCTTCGCTACTTGAGGCGGTGGGTGTCTTTCCATTACTGGATCAAATCAAGCCTATCGGGCGATTAGTACCGGTCAACTGAACGCATTACTGCGCTTACATCTCCGGCCTATTGACGTGGTGGTCTTCCACGGCCCTCAGGGAGACCTTGTTTTGAGGGGGGCTTCCCGCTTAGATGCCTTCAGCGGTTATCCTGTCCGATCATAGCTACCCAGCACTGCCGTTGGCACGACAACTGGTCCACCAGTGGATCGTTCACCCCGGTCCTCTCGTACTAGGGGCAACTCCTCTCAAGTCTCCTACACCCACGGCAGATAGGGACCGAACTGTCTCACGACGTTCTAAACCCAGCTCACGTACCTCTTTAAACGGCGAACAGCCGTACCCTTGGGACCTGCTCCAGCCCCAGGATGAGATGAGCCGACATCGAGGTGCCAAACACTGCCGTCGATATGGACTCTTGGGCAGTATCAGCCTGTTATCCCCGGCGTACCTTTTATCCGTTGAGCGATGGCCCTTCCACTCGGGACCACCGGATCACTATGGCCGTCTTTCGACTCTGCTCGACTTGTCAGTCTTGCAGTCAGGCTGGCTTCTGCCATTGCACTCAACGAGCGATTTCCGACCGCTCTGAGCCAACCTTCGCGCGCCTCCGTTACGCTTTAGGAGGCGACCGCCCCAGTCAAACTACCCGCCACGCAGGGTCCCGGATCCGGATAACGGACCGCGGTTAGACATCAAGAGTGCGAAGGGTGGTATCTCAAGGGAGGCTCCACAGGTACTTGCGTTCCTGCTTCAAAGCCTACCACCTATCCTGCACATCACAATCCTGATGCCAGTGCGAAGCTGTAGTAAAGGTGCACGGGGTCTTTCCGTCTAACCGCGGGAAGCCTGCATCTTGACAGGCAATTCAATTTCGCTGAGTCGATGTTGGAGACAGCGGGGAAGTCGTTACGCCATTCGTGCAGGTCGGAACTTACCCGACAAGGAATTTCGCTACCTTAGGACCGTTATAGTTACGGCCGCCGTTTACCTGGGCTTCAATTCAAGGCTCTCACCTCTCCTTTTAACCTTCAGGCACCGGGCAGGCGTCAGACCCTATACGTCGTCTTGCGACTTCGCAGAGCCCTGTGTTTTTAATAAACAGTCGCCACCCCCTGGTTTGTGCCCCCAGCCCCTAGTTGCCTAGGAACCGGGCCTCCTTCTCGCGAACTTACGGAGGTATTTTGCCGAGTTCCTTCAACATCGTTCTCTCAAGCGCCTTGGTATGCTCTACCAGTCCACCTGTGTCGGTTTAGGGTACGGTCTGATGGAGGGCTATTTCCAGGAACCACTCAGCAGCCCAATCAATCCGATAAGATTGAACTACACCTGTGATCCGTCACATCCTCCTGGCCTAGGAATATTAACCTAGTTCCCATCGCCTACGCCTTTCGGCCTCGGCTTAGGGGCCGGCTTACCCTGCTCAGATTAGCTTTAAGCAGGAACCCTTGGACTTTCGGCGAGAGTGTCTCTCACACTCTTTGTCGCTACTCATGTCATCATTCTCACTAGTGATCTCTCCACCGGATCCCTCACAGGCCGGCTTCATCGAAAGAACTCGATCCGTCATTACATCCCGCTGCTGTTACACAACACAGATGCAAATACGGATGAGTTCTATGTCACACTACGCTCTGCTACCATGCCTTACGGCATCCTAAGCTTCGGCTCATGGCTTGAGCCCCGTTACATCTTCGCCGCAGGACAACTTATTTAGACCAGTGAGCTGTTACGCTATCTTTAAAGGATGGCTGCTTCTAAGCCAACCTCCTGGTTGTTTTGGTCGTCCCACCTGCTTTCCCACTTAGCCATGAATTGGGGGCCTTAGCTGTAGGTCAGGGTTGTTTCCCTCTCCACTACGGACGTTAGCATCCGCAGTGTGTCTGCCATCTAGTACTCCCGGGTATTCGGAGTTTGGTTAGGATCAGTAAGCCTGTGGGGCCCCATTACCCATCCAGTGCTCTACCCCCCGGG
>NZ_JBQERO010000037.1:0-4421 GCF_056535125.1 Ruegeria sp. O4
ATGACCGAGATTAGACGCACGCCGCTTTTTGGGCTTCACGTTGAGTTGGGCGGCAAGATGGTTGATTTTGCCGGGTGGGAGATGCCGGTTCAGTATCCGCTGGGGATCATGGGCGAGCATAAGCAGTGCCGCGAGAAGGCGGCGTTGTTTGATGTGTCGCATATGGGTCAGGTGATATTGCGGGGCGAGAATGTGGGCGAGAAGCTGGAAGCACTGTGTCCGCAGGCTTATGCGACGCTGAAGGAAGGCAAGGCGCGGTACGGGTTCTTCACCAATGCCGAAGGCGGGATCATGGACGATTTGATCGTGTCGAACGCGGGGGA
Source organism: Ruegeria sp. O4 (assembly GCF_056535125.1). Classification (NCBI taxonomy): domain Bacteria; kingdom Pseudomonadati; phylum Pseudomonadota; class Alphaproteobacteria; order Rhodobacterales; family Roseobacteraceae; genus Ruegeria; species Ruegeria sp. O4. Next base: position 324 of record NZ_JBQERO010000037.1, read on the forward strand.
TCATTACTTTGTGGTGGTGAACGCGGCGCTGCGCCATCAGGACATTCCGCATATGCGCGCCAATCTGGACGGGGTTGAGGTGACCGAGATCTTCGACCGCGCGCTGGTGGCGGTGCAAGGCCCCAAGGCCGAGGATGTGGTGGGCGCGCTCTGCCCCGCGGCGCGCGATCTTAAGTTCATGGAAACCACGATTGCCGACATCTTGGGTGTCGAATGCCGCATCTCGCGGCTGGGCTACACGGGCGAGGACGGGTACGAGATCTCGATCCCCGAAGACAAGGCGATCGAGATCACCCGGGCGTTCCTTGCGCATGAGGATTGCGAACCGGCGGGTCTGGGCGCGCGCGACAGCCTGCGGCTTGAAGCCGGTCTGTGCCTTTATGGCAATGACATCGATCAGAGCACCTCGCCGGTCGAGGCCAGCCTTGGCTGGGCGATGCAGAAGCGCCGCAAGGAAGAAGGCGGCTTTCCGGGTGCGGAACGTGTGCAGCGCGAACTGGCCGAGGGGCCTGCGCGCAAGCTGGTGGGCATCAAGCCCGACGGCCGCGCGCCCGCGCGTCAGGGGGTCGAGGTGCAATGCCTTGAGGGCAACACCATCGGTCAGATCACCTCGGGCAGCTTTGGCCCCACGGTCGGCGGCCCGGTTGCGATGGGCTATGTGTCCGCGGGCCATGGCGAGCCGGGCGAGAAGGTCAACCTGATCATCCGGGGCAAGGCGCAACCGGCACAGATCGTGGCGCTGCCCTTCGTCAAACAGAATTACAAGCGTTGAAGTCAGGAGAGAGACACCATGGCAACCTATTATTCCGAAGAACATGAATGGCTGGCGGTCGACGGCGACACGGCCACGCTGGGCATCACCAAACACGCGGCCGAGCAGCTGGGTGAGGTGGTCTTTGTCGAGCAGCAGGAGGTGGGCGACGAGTTCGAGAAGGATGGCGAGATCGGCGTGATCGAATCCGTCAAGGCCGCCTCCGAGCTTTACGCGCCGGTTGATGGCGAGATTACGGAAGTGAACGAGGCGCTGGCTGACAACCCCGGCGCGCTGAACGACGACCCCGAGGGCGAGGCCTGGATCTACAAGATCAAGATCGCCGATGCCGCGCAGCTGGAAGATCTGATGGACGAAGCCGGCTACAAGGCCTTCATCGGCTAAATCCGGCCCGGAGCCCCAGAGACCGGGGCTCCCTGCTTCATCTTTTCCAAATACTCCCGCCGGAGGCTCCTGCCGTCTCCGCCGGGTCTGACCTATCCTTGAGGAGCGCTGCAATGGCCTTCAAACTGACCGATTACGAAGCCTATGACTTCGCCAATCGCCGCCACATCGGCCCGTCGCCCACCGAAATGCGCGACATGCTGCAGGTGATCGGCTTCAAGACGCTGGACCAGCTGATCGACGCCACCGTCCCGCCCGCGATCCGGCAGAAGGAACCGCTGGACTGGGGCCCGGCGATGACGGAACGCGATGCGCTCTTTCACATGAAGCAGGTGGCGGGCAAGAACAAGGTTCTGACCTCGCTGATCGGTCAGGGATATTACGGCACCACCACTCCGGCGCCGATCCTGCGCAACATCCTGGAAAACCCGGCCTGGTACACCGCCTACACACCTTATCAGCCCGAGATCAGCCAGGGCCGGCTTGAGGCGCTGCTGAACTTCCAGACCATGGTCAGCGACCTGACCGGGCTCGATGTGGCCAACGCCTCGCTGCTCGACGAAGCCACGGCTGCGGCAGAAGCCATGGCAATGGCCAAGCGCGGCGGCCGGTCCAAGGCCAATAACGCGGCCTTCTTCGTGGATCGCAACTGTCATCCGCAGACCATCGCGGTCATCAAAACCCGCGCCGAACCCTTGGGCATCGACGTGCAGGTGGGCGATCCCGATCAGCTGGATGCAGGTGCCGTCTTTGGCGCGATCTTCCAGTATCCGGGCACCCATGGCCATGTGCGCGACTTCACGAACGAGATCGCGGCGCTGCATGAACATAACGCCATCGCCGTTGTCGCCGCCGATATCCTGTCACTGGCGCTGCTGAAATCCCCCGGCGAGATGGGCGCGGATATCGCCATCGGCTCGACCCAGCGCTTTGGCGTGCCGATGGGCTATGGCGGCCCGCACGCCGCGTATATGGCGACCACCGACAAGCTGAAGCGCTCGATGCCGGGCCGGATCATCGGGGTCAGCATCGACAGCCGCGGCAACAAGGCCTACCGCCTGTCGCTGCAAACCCGCGAGCAGCACATCCGCCGCGAAAAGGCGAACTCGAACGTCTGCACCGCGCAGGCGCTGCTGGCCGTCATTGCCTCGATGTATGCGGTCTATCACGGCCCCGACGGCATCAAGGCGATCGCGCAATCGGTGCACCGCAAGACCTCGCGCCTGGCCGCCGGTCTGGAAGAGGCGGGCTTTGCGGTCGAACCCGAGGTGTTCTTCGACACGATCACGGTCGAGGTCGGCCATCTGCAGAATGTCGTTATGGAGGCCGCCGTGGCCCGTGGCGTCAACCTGCGCAAGGTCGGCGAGACCCGCGTGGGCATCAGCCTGGACGAACAGACCCGCCCCGAGACCATCGAGGCGGTCTGGGGTGCCTTCGGCATCGACCGCAAGGATGACAGCTCGAACAAGCAATACCGCCTGCCGGATTACGCGCTGCGCGAAAGCGCGTACCTGACCCACCCGATCTTCCACAAGAACCGGGCCGAGGCCGAGATCACCCGCTATATGCGCCGTCTGGCCGACCGCGACCTGGCGCTGGACCGGGCGATGATCCCGCTGGGGTCCTGCACCATGAAGCTGAACGCCACGATCGAGATGATCCCGGTCACCTGGCCCGAGTTCGGCAACCTGCATCCTTTCGTGCCCGAAGATCAGGCGCAGGGCTACCATCAGATGATTGCGGATCTGAACGACAAGCTGTGCCAGATCACCGGCTATGACGCGATCTCCCAGCAGCCCAACTCGGGCGCGCAGGGAGAATATGCGGGTCTTCTGACCATCCGCAACTATCACTTCGCCCGCGGCGAAGGGCAGCGCAATGTCTGCCTGATCCCGACCTCGGCCCATGGCACCAACCCGGCCTCGGCGCAGATGGTGGGCTGGCAGGTTGTGCCGGTGAAATCGGATGACAAGGGCAATATCGATCTGAATGATTTCCGCGAAAAGGCGGAAAAGCATTCGGACCATCTGGCCGCCTGCATGATCACCTACCCCTCGACCCATGGCGTGTTCGAGACCACCGTGCAGGAGGTCTGCCAGATCACCCATGATCACGGCGGTCAGGTCTATATCGACGGCGCCAACATGAACGCCATGGTCGGGCTGGCACGTCCGGGTGACATTGGCGGCGATGTCAGCCACCTGAACCTGCACAAGACCTTCTGCATCCCGCATGGCGGTGGCGGCCCCGGCATGGGTCCGATCGGCGTCAAGGCGCATCTGGCCGAGCATCTGCCGGGCCACCCGGAATACGGCACCGCCGTGGGCCCGGTCTCGGCGGCGCCCTTCGGCTCGCCCTCGATCCTTCCCGTCTCATGGGCCTATGTGCTGCTGATGGGCGGCGCGGGGCTGACGCAGGCCACCAAAGTGGCGATCCTGAACGCCAACTACATCGCGGCGCGGCTGAAGGACGCCTATCCGATCCTCTACACCTCGGAAACGGGTCGGGTGGCACATGAATGCATCCTCGACACAAGGCCGCTGGACGAGGCGGCGCATGTCACCGTCGACGATGTGGCCAAACGTCTGGTCGATTCAGGCTTCCACGCGCCCACGATGAGCTGGCCGGTGGCCGGAACCCTGATGGTCGAGCCCACCGAATCCGAACCCAAGGACGAGCTCGACCGCTTTTGCGACGCCATGCTCTCGATCCGCTCGGAAGCGCAGGACATCATCGACGGCAAGATCGACGCGGAAAACAACCCGCTGAAAAACGCCCCCCACACGGTGCGTGATCTGGTCGGCGACTGGGACCGCCCCTACACCCGCGAACAGGCCTGCTTCCCTCCGGGATCCATGGGCGTCGACAAATACTGGTCCCCCGTCAACCGCGTCGACAACGCATACGGCGACCGAAACCTCGTCTGCACATGCCCACCAATG
>NZ_JBQERO010000038.1:0-4349 GCF_056535125.1 Ruegeria sp. O4
ACCAACAGAGGAAAACCATGAAACGGACGACATCATTTTATTCGGCATTGGCGGTCGGTTTACTGACTGCGACGGTTGCGGCATCGGAGACGGAACTGACAGTTTACACCGCTGTTGAGGCGGAGGATCTGGCGAGGTATGCGGAGACGTTCAACCAGAGTAACCCTGATATCAAGATCAACTGGGTTCGGGATTCGACGGGGATCATCACCGCGAAGTTGCTGGCTGAGCGTGACAACCCACAGGCGGATGTGGTTTGGGGGTTGGCGGCGACCTCTCTGCTGCTGTTGAAATCCGAAGGGATGCTGGAGCCTTATGCCCCGGCTGGCGTAGACAAGCTGGATGCGAAATTCGTCGATGGTGACAACCCGCCTGCCTGGGTTGGCATGGACGCCTGGGTTGCCTCGGTTTGCTACAACACGGTTGAGGCGGAAAAGGCCGGGCTGAAGCCGCCCACTTCGTGGAAGGACCTGACTGATCCGATGTACAAGGATCAGGTGATCATGCCGAACCCGAATTCCTCTGGCACGGGGTTCCTTGATGTGTCCAGCTGGCTTCAAATGTTTGGCGAAGAAGGTGGCTGGGAATACATGGATGCGCTGCACGAGAATATTGCGCGCTACACCCATTCCGGCTCGAAGCCTTGCAAACTGGCGGCGGCGGGCGAGATCCCGATTGGTATCTCTTTTGCGTTCCGTGGGGCGAAGTCCAAAGCTGATGGCGCACCGCTGGAAATCATTGTGCCTTCGGAAGGCGTCGGCTGGGACATGGAAGCAACCGCGATTGTGGCCGGTACCGCAAATCTGGAAGCCGCGCAGAAGCTGGTGGACTTCACCGTCACCAAAGAGGCCAACGAGATGTACAATACCGGCTATGCGGTCGTGGCGTATCCCGGCGTTGCAAAACCGGTTGAACACTTCCCAGAAGGTCTTCTGGATGCGATGATCAACAATGATTTCGAGTATGCCGCCAACAATCGCGCGGCAATCCTGAAGGAATGGCAGTCTCGCTATGACGGAAAGTCTGAAGCGAAATAATTCCATTGGCAGGAGGGGCTTTTGTGCCGCTCCTGCCCGCCACTCTCTTGTTCCCACCAACACAACCAACTCACCCGGCGCGCACCGGCCAGGATCGGTCGTGCCCGAGGTGCAGATGTGAGGACCTCTCCCGTGCTTCAGAAAACACCACCCGGTGAACTGTATCTCAGCATCCAGAATTTGTGGAAAGCGTTCGGCAGCTTTCTGGCACTCAAGGACATCTCTCTTGAAATCAAAGAAGGTGAATTCATTTGTTTCCTTGGCCCGTCCGGCTGCGGCAAGACCACCTTGTTGCGGGCGATTGCCGGGCTGGATCTGCAGACCAAGGGTACGGTTATGCAGGATGGCAAGGACGTCTCCAACCTGCCCCCGTCCGAGCGCGATTTCGGGATTGTGTTTCAGTCCTATGCGCTGTTCCCGAACCTGACGATCGAAAAGAACATCGCATTTGGCCTTGAAAACACGGGCCGCAGCAAGTCGGATATCGCGGTTCGGGTGAGCGAGCTGTTGAACCTTGTTGGTCTGCCGGATCAGGGCAGGAAATACCCGGCACAATTGTCCGGTGGCCAGCAGCAGAGGATTGCGCTGGCCCGCGCCATTGCAACCAATCCCGGTTTGCTGCTGCTGGACGAACCCCTGTCGGCGCTGGACGCCAAGGTGCGCGTTCACCTGCGGCATGAGATCAAGGAATTGCAGCGCAAGCTGGGTGTGACCACCGTGATGGTGACGCACGATCAGGAAGAAGCGCTGGCCATGGCCGACCGCATCGTGGTGATGAACCACGGGGTGATTGAACAAGTTGGATCGCCCACGGAGATCTACCGCGAACCGGCCAACCTGTTCGTGGCCGACTTTATCGGTGAAATGAACCAGATCCGATCTCAGGTCACCAAAGGCGGGCGGTTGAGCGTCGGGGAAAAGACCTTTGCCTGCCTCAGCCACACGTTCAATGATGGCACCCCGGTCATCGCAGCCATTCGTCCCGAAGACATCATCCCTCATGAAGCTGGTTATCTTGACACGGGCGGCAATCGGAACTGCATCGAGGTCACGCTTGATGAAATGGAGTTTCTGGGCTCGTTCTGGCGTTGCCGCCTGAACAACGAGCGGTTCGGATCTTCTGAACTGATCGCGGATTTTTCGATCAACGCCGTGCGTCGTCTTGAGCTGGAAGAGGGGTGCAGCATGGTGATCGAGCTTCCCGAGAACCGCCTGATGGCGTTTGACCTTCCGGAGGCTGCGGCATGAGCACGATGTCGACCAATCACGACACATTGCCTGTCGGGCCGGATATCAGGCCCAGGCTCAGCCGCGATGACATCCTGATGCGCGGAAGCATGATGGTGATCGCGCTCTATCTGATCGTGACACTGGCGCTGCCGCTTTACACGATGCTTTCCAAGTCCTTCTCGACCTACCGGGTCGAGCTGTCCCAGTATGAGTTTCAGGTCAGTGATGAAGCGGGTGTGTTTGACGGAACGATCCTGACGGCTGACGAACTGAACAGGCAATTGGGGGTGTATTCCGACACCGATCTGACAACCGGCTCGGACGGGCGTTTGCCGGTGACCGGGTTTTTTCCGGATTTCAGCTTTCGCAGCCCGGTCATGTACCAGATGCGGAACACGACGGAGGCCGGGCGCTTTCTGGTCGGGTCGACTTTGAACGAAGGCACCGATTGGGTCGAGCTTGATTCCAACACGTTCCGCCGGGTGCAGATGCGGCCGGTTCAAGCGCGGGGTCTGGGCAACTTCATCAACTACTTCTCAACCCCGGCCCTGTTCAACTCGATCAAGAATTCCCTTTGGATTTCGGTTGTCAGCACAATCGTTACGGTGACGCTGGCGTTCTGGTTTGCCTATGCGCTGAACCGAAGCTGCATGCGGTTCAAGGGGGTCTTTCGCCTGATCGCGATGGCGCCGATTCTGGTTCCCTCGCTGCTGCCGGGCATCGCGCTGGTCTACCTGTTCGGCAATCAGGGGATGATCAAGGAGTTGCTGTTCGGAGCCAGTATCTACGGCCCCATAGGCATCGTGATCGGATCGGTCTTCTTTACCTTTCCACACGCGTTCCTGATCATATCGACCGCGCTCGCGATATCGGATGCGCGGTTGTACGAGGCCGCTGTCAGCTTGCGCTCAACCCCCTGGCGGACATTCTGGACCGTTACCATACCCGGCGCGCGCTATGGCCTGATTTCCGCAGCCTTTGTCGTGTTCAATCTGGTGATCACCGATTTTGGCCTGCCAAAGGTGATCGGCGGCCAGTTCAACGTGCTTGCCGTGGATATCTACAAACAGGTGATCGGCCAGCAGAACTTTGAGATGGGCGCCGTGGTCTCGGTGGTTCTGGTCATCCCCGCAATTCTGGCTTTTGCCATCGACCGGATGGTTCAGTCCAAGCAGGTGGCGCTGCTGTCTGCGCGCTCGGTTCCATATCAGGCAACACCAAACCCAAAGACTGATCGCATATTCCTGATCTACTGCAGTTTGATCGGCCTGTTCATTGTTGGTCTTCTGGCCGTGTGTCAGTTTGCGGCGTTGATCAAGTTCTGGCCCTACGATCTGAGCCTGAGCCTCAAGAATTACCAGTTCGACAAGATGGATGGCGGCGGCTGGGGATCGTATTTCAACTCGATCAAACTGGCTTTCCTGACGGCGGTGATCGGCACGACGGTTGTCTTCTTCGGGGCGTATCTGGTGGAAAAATCGAACGGCTTCAAAACCGGACGGTCGATCTTTCAGATGTTCGCCATGCTGCCGATGGCCATTCCGGGCATGGTTCTGGGACTGTCGTATATCTTCTTCTTCAACAACCCGTCCAATCCGTTCAATGCGATCTACGGCACCATGGCGATCCTGGTGGTTTGCACGGTGACGCATTTCTATACCGTATCGCACCTGACGGCGGTCACCGCTCTCAAGCAGATGGATAAAGAGTTCGAGTCGGTGTCGGCCTCTCTCAAACAGCCGACAATGAAGCTGTTTGCCCGCGTGACGGTGCCGGTCTGCCTGCCTGCGGTGCTGGACATCTCGATCTATCTGTTCGTCAACGCGATGACGACCGTGTCGGCGGTTGTGTTCCTCTACTCACCCAAAACCACACTCGCGTCCATCGCGGTGCTGAACATGGATGATGCCGGGGATATCGCACCCGCAGCCGCAATGGGCATGATGATCTTCTACACCAACGCAGCCGCCCGGATCTTTCATCTGATGGCATCAAAAGGCATCCTGGCCCGCACACAGGCCTGGCGCAGCAGGTAATCCACACAAAAAACTCAATACCCCCGCAGATCACATATCTGCGGGG
>NZ_JBQERO010000039.1:0-3708 GCF_056535125.1 Ruegeria sp. O4
TTTGGGGTCTGCTCCGGCTGAGTGCAGAATGACACCCTAAGCCCGTAGATCACCTGGTTTTCCACCTGTATTCGCCCGTGAGCAGGATATGTGCCCATCCCAGTGGCGAAATGTGCGCCAGAAGGCCTGACGAACAGTCGAGACCTGCGCCCTCTCGGGCTGCAACTGCGTGTCCAAGATGTTTGGTGTTCCAATAAATGATGATCGCGGCCAGCAGGTTCAGCCCTGCCATGCGGTAGTGTTGTCCTTCAGAAGTTCGGTCTCGGATTTCGCCCTGGCGACCGATGCGCAGGGCGTTTTTCAGCGCATGATGTGCCTCACCCTTGTTCAGGCCGATTTGTGCGCGGCGCTGCATGTCGGCGTCGAGCAACCAGTCGATAATGAACAAGGTGCGTTCGACCCGCCCGATCTCCCGTAAGGCAACAGCCAGTTCGTGCTGACGGGGATACGACGCGAGTTTCCTCAACAGCTGACTGGGTGGCATGACGCCTGCCGCCATTGTGGCGACGGCACGTAGGATGTCAGGCCAGTTCTCGGCAATCAGCTTCTCCCTTATCTTCCCGCCGACCAGCCCGCGGACTTCCTTCGGCGCAGCGGCGGGATCGAAGAGATAGAGCCGCTTTGACGGAAGGTCACGGATGCGGGGAACAAAGCGATAAGACAGGAGCGCGGTTGCCGCGAAGACATGATCGGTGAAGCCGCCTGTGTCGGCATACTGCTCTTTGATCTTCTTCCCAGCCTCGTTCATCAGCAGGCCGTCCAGAATGTATGGAGCCTCATTTACAGTCGCAGGGATGTTCTGTGTGGCAAACGGGCCAAATTGGTCAGAGACATGGGTGTAAGCCTTCAAGCCGGGCTCCTGCCCATACTTCGCGTTGATGAGGTTCATCGCCTCGCCATGCCGAGTTGTTGGAAAGAACTGACCGTCGCTGGATGCGGTCATGCCGCCGCCCCAGAATTGCGCCATCGGCAAATTGGCCTGCGCTTCGATCACCTTGGCGAGCGCCCTGTTGATAGCATCGCTTTCAACATGCCACCGGGACAAACGCGAGAGTTGGAAGTAGTCATGTGAACTGGTCGCCTCGGCCATCTTGCTGAGGCCAAGGTTCAGTCCCTCGGCGAGCAGCACGTTCAACAGCCCGATGCGATCCTTGCAGGGAACGCCGGTGCGCAGATGCGTGAAGGCTTCGGTGAAGCCGATATCGTCATCAACTTCCTGCAGCAGATCGGTGATCCGAACGGCAGGCAGGCGACCATAGAGATCAAGCACCATGCCATCAGCATCCGCCGGGATTGCTGCCGTCAAACGATCAATCTTGAGAACGCCGTTCTCGATTGAACCGCCGGGAATCGCGCCAGCTCTCGCAGCCTTGGCCAAACGCTTCATACCTTCTGCCAGCCTTGCCTTGCGATCATCGAGCCAGGTCTCAGGTTCGAATGGCATCGTCAGGCGAGGGCACGCCTTGGCTGTTTCTATCGGTACCAAGGCCTGTTTCAGATCAGCGTAACGCCGGGAATGGGGCAGCCAGATATCGCCGGATCGGAAGGCTTCGCGCACCTGGAACAAGGCGGCGACCTCCCAGAGCCGATTGTCACTTGGGTCTTGGGCGTTGAGGTGCCGATGCCATTTCGAGGTTCGGCGCAAGAAGCCAACCTGGCGTGGCGCATCAGTTTGATCCTGGGCGATGACTTTTGTTGCCTGCATCAAAGGCGCCGCCACCGGGGCGGCGCAGATATCAAGCGCCCGCAGCATCCTTGGGGCATAGCGCCGGAACCGGTGATATCCATGAACGACATGGGACAGGGCGTCAGCTGCCATCGTTTCGGTCAACTCGGCCGCGGTTGTCACCATGTTTTCGAGGTGAGACCAGCCACACGTAAGTTCGACGGCTGCGTCAAGGGACGCGCCATCCGCCTTCGCTTCCAGCAGGGCGGCACCCAGATCCCTGAAAGATCGCAAGGTCTCACGCAGCGAGGATCGGGCATCCGCGATACGCGCGTCGGACAGCCTTTTCGCATCCCGCCAGGTCTTGCCAACAATCCGGTCGTGGGTTTCGATCACGGCATCGGCGATGGCTGCCTTCCATTCTACCGCACAGACAGCAAGGATCGCCAGGCGCCGGTCACTCGTGATGTCGCGCAAACCATCGGCAAAGTACCGTTCGCCCTGGCGGCGCAGGCGGGTGATCCGATGTGGTGGTACGTCGGCCAGAATGTCCGGTGAAAGGCCCAAGTCTCGCAAAAACTCCAACCGGTCCAGAAGCCGCGATGCTCCAGCCGAGTTGCTGCCCGCCTCGAAGCGGCGAAGCCAAATGAACCGAGTGACATTGCCATCCACGATCTCGGTCAGCAGCGCGTCTAGGCGTTCTTTCGTTTCATCGTCGATCCGGTTAGTGATCCGGCTTTCGGTCTGGCGCTCAGCCGACACCAGGGCATCTGCGCACAGCCGTTCGATGACAGAGATGCCGGGCAGGATTACCTGCGATCGGCGGCACTCTTCGACAAATCGGCGCGCCAGGTCTTCGTTGGATCGGGCAGTTTCAGCCTCATTCTCAAGCCAGGCCTTCAGACTGCGCGCGCCTTGGCCCGAGAACATCTTGAAGCCGTAAATCTGGCGCAGGGCATGCAGGTGCTGCTGACGTGTTTGCCGACGTGAGGCATAGGGTAAGACATCGTCGCTGGTCAGACCCAACTGGGCCGCGATGAAGCGCAAGACCTTTTCCGGGATGATTTCGCCAGATGACAACAGCCGCCCAGGATAGCGTAGGGCACAGAGCTGCAGGGCAAAGCCGATCTTGTTCTCCGGCCGCCGCCTTTCGTTGATGTGTTCGATATCGTCGTCAGCCAGCGTGTAATGCCGCAACATCAGGGTTTCGTCAGTCGGCAGATCAAAAAGCGCCGAACGCTGGCGCTCTGTCAGAATGGTGCGATGCGCCATGTTTCTTTTGCTTTCTTATAGGGGTTTGCTTATTGATGATTATGATATGGGTTATGGAAAAATAGAGATGGCCGAAAGCCGGGAATTCCTCCAAACACCACAAACGTTCGTTTGTGAAACATGCTGATCGGATACGCGCGCGTTTCAAAAGCCGATGGCAGCCAGTCGCTTGACCTACAAAAGGACGCTCTGGTCGAGGCCGGTGTAGATGAAAAACAAATCTACTCCGACCAGGCCTCGGGCAAAAAAGACGACCGCCCTGGCCTCGAAGCTTGTCTGAAGGCTCTGCGCGAAGGTGATGTCCTTGTCATCTGGAAACTGGACAGAATGGGTCGCAGCCTGAACCATCTGGTGAAAACGACGACCCTGTTGTCAGAGCGCGGTGTCGGCCTGAAGGTGCTGACAGGCCAAGGGGCACAGATCGACACGACCACCGCAGCGGGTCGATTGTCATTTGGCATCTTTGCAGCGCTTGCGGAATTTGAAAGCGAGTTGATCCGGGAGCGCACAATGGCGGGGCTGCAAGCCGCCCGTGCTCGAGGCCGCAAAGGCGGTCGAAAGTTCGCACTCACCAAAACCCAGGTCCGGATGGCACAGGTCGCAATGGCCAACCGGGACACATCCGTTTCAGAACTGTGCAATGAACTGGGCGTAAAACCCGTCACCCTGTATCGATACGTCGATCCCAAAGGCAACCTGCGAGAATATGGGAAACGCGTGCTCAGCGCTTAAGGTGTCATTCTGCACTCAGCCGGAGCAGACCCCATTTT
>NZ_JBQERO010000040.1:0-3001 GCF_056535125.1 Ruegeria sp. O4
CCAATGAGCTATAAATCCGACATCGAAATTGCGCGTGAAGCGAATAAGAAGCCGATCCAGGAGATCGGCGCGAAGCTTGGAATATCCAGTGATGATCTGTTGCCGTATGGGCATGACAAGGCGAAGGTGAGCCAGGAGTTCATCAACTCGGTGCAGGGTCGTGAGGACGGCAAGCTGGTGCTGGTGACGGCGATCAACCCGACGCCTGCGGGTGAGGGCAAGACGACCACAACGGTTGGTCTGGGTGACGGTCTGAACCGGATCGGCAAGAATGCGATGATCTGTATCCGCGAGGCCTCGCTGGGTCCGAACTTCGGCATGAAGGGCGGCGCTGCGGGGGGCGGCTATGCGCAGGTTGTTCCGATGGAAGAGATGAACCTGCACTTCACCGGCGATTTCCACGCGATCACCTCGGCCCATTCGCTGCTGTCGGCGATGATCGACAACCACATCTACTGGGGCAATGAATGCGAGATCGACACTCGCCGGGTCGCATGGCGTCGTGTGGTCGACATGAACGACCGCGCCCTGCGCCAGATCACTGCCAGCCTGGGCGGCGTGTCGAACGGGTTCCCGCGCGAAACAGGTTTTGACATCACCGTGGCGTCCGAGGTCATGGCGATCCTGTGCCTGTCAAACGACCTGAAGGATCTGGAAAAGCGTCTGGGTGATATCATCGTGGCCTATCGCCGCGACAAGACGCCGGTCTATTGCCGCGACATCAAGGCCGAAGGCGCGATGACCGTTCTGCTGAAAGACGCAATGCAGCCGAACCTGGTGCAGACGCTGGAAAACAACCCGGCCTTTGTCCACGGTGGCCCGTTTGCCAACATTGCGCATGGCTGCAACTCGGTAATTGCCACAAAGACCGCGCTGAAAGTGGCTGACTATGTGGTGACCGAGGCGGGCTTTGGCGCCGATCTGGGTGCCGAGAAGTTCATGAACATCAAGTGCCGCAAGGCGGGCATTGCGCCCTCTGCCGTGGTTCTGGTTGCCACCGTGCGCGCGATGAAGATGAATGGCGGTGTCGCCAAGGCCGATCTGGGTGCCGAGAATGTCGCTGCGGTCAAGGCGGGCTGCGCCAACCTGGGCCGCCATATCGAGAACGTGAAGTCGTTCGGTGTGCCGGTTGTTGTCGCCATCAACCACTTTGTCACCGACACCGATGCCGAGGTTCAGGCGGTGAAGGATTATTGCGCCTCTCATGGGGTCGAGGCGGTTCTGTCGCGCCATTGGGAGCTGGGCTCGGAAGGCTCTGCCGATCTGGCCCGCAAGGTTGTGGAAATCGTCGAAGGGGGCTCTGCGAACTTCGCGCCGATCTACCCCGACGAGATGCCGCTGTTTGAGAAGATCGAAACCATCGCCAAGCGCATCTACCGCGCCGACGAGGTTCTGGCCGACAACAAGATCCGCACGCAGCTGAAAGAATGGGAAGCTGCGGGGTATGGCAACCTGCCGGTCTGCATGGCGAAAACCCAGTACAGCTTCTCGACCGACCCGAGCTTGCGGGGCGCGCCCACCGGCCATTCGGTGCCGGTGCGTGAAGTCCGCCTGAGCGCGGGCGCGGGCTTTATCGTGGTTGTCTGCGGTGAGATCATGACCATGCCGGGCCTGCCCCGCAAACCGGCCGCGGAAACCATCTGCCTCAATGACGCAGGTGAGATCGAGGGCTTGTTCTAAGCCGCTGAATAAGACATCTCGTGGTCCGGGACCCCCGGGCCATGAGGAGACGATGATGCCCACTCTGACACCGCCGCAGGACTGCCATTCGATGCGGGATCTGCGGGTTCAGATCGACAGGCTGGACCGCCAGCTGATCGGGATGCTGGTGAGGCGCGCAAGCTATATCGACCGCGCGTCTGAGCTGAAGCCGGGCGAGGGCCTGCCCGCCCGCATCCCGGACCGGGTCGAGGATGTGGTGCAAAAGGTGCGCGCCAGTTCGCAGGCGGCGGGGATGGACCCCGATTTGTCCGAAACGCTCTGGCGCATTCTGATTGACTGGTCGATTGCACGTGAGGAACGTGTGCTCGGCCCCGAGTAAAGACCGGGCGCGTTCTGCGCCCGTTTGGGTTTTGAAAGAAGGGACCAAAGGATGGTAGCGCAGGTTATCGACGGGAAGGCCTTTGCCGCCAAAGTGCGCGCGCAGGTGACCGATCAGGTTGCAAAGCTGAAAGAGGAAAACGGCATCACCCCCGGCCTGGCCGTGGTTCTGGTGGGCGAGGATCCGGCCAGCCAGGTCTATGTCCGCTCGAAAGGCAAGATGACCGTCGAGGTCGGCATGAACTCGTATGAGCACAAGCTGGATGCGGAGACCTCGGAGGCGGAGCTGCTGGCGCTGATCGACAAACTGAACACCGACCCGGCGGTGCATGGCATTCTGGTGCAGTTGCCGCTGCCCAAGCACCTGAACGAGGATCTGGTGATCAATTCGATCGATCCGGCCAAGGATGTGGACGGCTTCCATATCTCGAACGTGGGCCTTTTGGGCACCGGTCAGAAATCGATGGTGCCCTGCACCCCGCTGGGCTGCCTGATGATGCTGCGCGATCACCACGGGTCGCTGTCGGGCATGGATGCGGTTGTCATCGGTCGCTCGAACATCGTGGGCAAGCCGATGGCGCAGCTGCTGCTGGGGGACAGCTGCACCGTGACCATCGCGCATTCGCGCACCAAAGATCTGCCGGATGTGGTCCGCCGCGCCGATATCGTCGTGGCCGCTGTCGGTCGCCCCGAAATGGTGCCTGGCGACTGGATCAAGGAAGGCGCCACCGTGATCGACGTGGGCATCAACCGCATCGAGCGGGATGGCAAGACCAAGCTGGTCGGCGACGTCGACTATGCCAGCGCTGCCGAACGCGCCGGCGCCATCACCCCGGTCCCCGGCGGCGTCGGCCCCATGACCATCGCCTGCCTGCTGGCCAACACCCTCACCGCCTGCTGCCGCGCAAACAAACTCCCAGAACCAGAAGGCCTGACCGCCTGATAAACACGGGGGCCGGAG
>NZ_JBQERO010000041.1:0-2425 GCF_056535125.1 Ruegeria sp. O4
AAGTGGTCGACGGCCTGGCCGCCAACGGCGAAGACGGCAACGCCGAAGTCGAAGCCCGCGTCCGCGCCCAGGTCGCAGACCTCTGCAACCGTTTCCCCATATACCCGAACCTGTAAGCCGAAAGGTCCCAACCATGAGCTTTCATCCAATTGAACAAGCCCCCGCCCGCCTGAACCGCAGCGAGCTTGCCGTGCCCGGCAGCCAGCCCGGAATGTTTGAGAAGGCTGCGAAATCGGACGTGGATGTCATCTTCCTCGATCTGGAAGACGCCGTCGCGCCCGATGAAAAGGAACAGGCGCGCAGGAACATCATTCAGGCGCTGAACGATATCGACTGGGGCAACAAGACCATGTCGGTGCGGATC
Source organism: Ruegeria sp. O4 (assembly GCF_056535125.1). Classification (NCBI taxonomy): domain Bacteria; kingdom Pseudomonadati; phylum Pseudomonadota; class Alphaproteobacteria; order Rhodobacterales; family Roseobacteraceae; genus Ruegeria; species Ruegeria sp. O4. Next base: position 365 of record NZ_JBQERO010000041.1, read on the forward strand.
AATGGTCTGGACACCCATTACATGTATCGGGACGTCGTGGATGTTGTCGAACAGGCGGGCCAGCGTCTGGACCTGATCATGATCCCCAAGGTCGGGACAGCTGCAGATGTGTATGCGGTCGACATGCTGGTGACCCAGATCGAAGACGCCAAGGGATTCAAGAAACGGATAGGGTTCGAACACATCATCGAAACCGCGCTTGGTATGCAGAATGTCAGCGCGATCGCGGCGGCATCAAAGCGCAATGAAAGCCTTCATTTTGGTGTCGCGGATTATGCGGCCTCGACCCGGGCGCGAACCACAATCATCGGGGGCGTGAACCCGGACTATTCGGTACTGACCGACCCGGATGCCGACGGAGGCCGCCTGACCCACTGGGGCGACATGTGGCACTACGCCCTTGCCCGCATGGTGGTTGCGGCGCGCGCCAACGGGCTGCGTCCGATTGATGGGCCGTTCGGAGATTTTCAGGACCCCGACGGCTATAAGGCCGCGGCCAAACGCGCCGCTGTTTTGGGGTGCGAAGGGAAATGGGCCATCCACCCCAGCCAGATCGCACTGGCCAACGAGGTGATGTCACCCTCGGATGCCGAAGTCACTAAGGCACGGCGTATCCTTGTCGCGATGGCCGAGGCCGAGGCGGATGGAATGGGCGCCGTTTCACTGGATGGTCGTCTGATCGACTATGCCTCGATCCGGCAGGCCGAAGTACTGGTTGAAAAGGCCAGTCAGATCGCTGCGGCCTGATCGCCCGAACCAAACCTGACCTGCGTGGGCGCATTGTCCACGCGGGCTCGGTGCTGCGTTGACTGGTGGATCACGAGACCAACGCGAAAGGTTATCCGTGTTCCGGGGCGGCCGTCCCCAGAAATCGCTTGTTCCGAATTTCGTCCGGGCTGACGTCAAAGCTGCGTTGAAAGGCGCGTTTCAGCGCGACAGTCGATGAAAAGCCGGTCGCTGTCGAGATTTCGATCTGCGACATGTTGGTGAATTGTAAAAGGCTCTGCGCCCGCTCCAGCCGTAGCTCTTTGTAGGTCGACAAAAGTTTCGCACCGGTTTTGCTTAGAAACCTTCGCTGTAACTGGCGGGTCGAGGTCCTGAGTACATTGGAAAGTTCCGAGATCGTCAAAGGATCTTCGATGTTTTCCTGCATCGCATCCAGCGTGCGCATGACAAGCTGATCACCTTTTGCACGGTGCACCAGACGGGCGGCAAGCGTGCTGCCGTGCTTTTGTGTGGGTTCCGTCAGTCCAATGTATCCGCGCAGTATGTCCGCGATATGTTCCCCGTGGTCGATCGACACAAATTCTGACAGCAGGCGCAGCGCGCTTAACCGGGTGGTTGCGCTATGGGCGCACCCGTCTGCGGCCAGATGCGTGCCGGTGCCACAATCTTCCAGCCCGCCCTCCAGTGCAGCGGCTGCGAAATTCGGGTGGACAGCAACGGTGTTCCGGCCTGTTCTTCCGAGTTGCGGCAGAAGCAGCACCGCGCCGCCGACCAGAACAACCCGCGAAGACAGGTTCAGGACCTGCGATACCCAGAATCTGCGCGAATGTGGAATGGACCAGATGTTCTCCAGATCTCCCCAGAAAACCGCCGTTCGTCCGGCCCAGTATAACGGTCCGCCCGCGGGTTCCGAGCCAGCGACACGAAGGTTGACCGCATAGGTGCAGTCTTCGGCCAGAGTGTTTAACGCCTGATAGAATTCGATGACCATTCCAGCTGACGCCATAGCCGCTTCACCGTTGAGAATGACATCGATATGTTTCAATCTTTCGGGTGCCTCAGGCTCCGTTTCAGACAGATTGGCGTGATCATTTTCGAGGACATAGTGTTTCATTGTTCCTCCGACGATTTGGGCGTGGCAGCGCCCCGATTGGCGCTGCCCTCAGGGTGTAAATCCGATCCGTCAGGCGAATTGACGGATCGGACAGACACGGGTTTCACTCAGCGGCGTCTTCGTATTCTGTCATTGGTGGGCATGTGCAGACGAGGTTTCGGTCGCCGTATGCGTTGTCGACGCGGTTGACGGGGGACCAGTATTTGTCGACGCCCATGGAT
>NZ_JBQERO010000042.1:0-2414 GCF_056535125.1 Ruegeria sp. O4
TTGAGTTTTTCTCGTCCCATTTGTTTTTCGATGCTTTGGTAGATCTGGAGAGAGGTTCCGAGGTTTTCGGCGAGGATGTTTCGTCCTTCGTTTGTGATCTTCACCATTGTGCGTCGTTTGTCGTGGCTGTCCTGGCGGCGTGATATTTGGCCTTCTGCTTCCATCGTGCGCAGGATGCGGGTGAGGCTTGGCAACAGCAGGCAGGCCTCTTTGGCAATCGAGCTTTGCTCCACTTCACCCAACTCGTCCAGCACGCGCAGGATGCGCCATTTCTGCTCGGTCAGTTGTATCCCCTGCAGCATGTCCCGGATGGGGGCCATGACGGTTTCGCGTGCGCGCAGCAAGGCAATCGGAAGGGCGCGCGAGGTGTTCTTGGTGTGGCTTTGTTCACTCATGACAGTCTTCTAATTCGCAGAGTCAAAAGATGCAAAGATTAACAAAGCAAGTTCTTGACAGCGGGGGCTCCAATTTACTAAACATGTTTACCATTGGAGGGGAGCACATGCCACATTTTCACGTCGAGTATTCCGGCAATCTGGAGGACAGGATCGATATGAGTGGCTTGTGCGAATGCATCCGGGCCACGGCTGCCGGGATCAAGACATTTCCCCTGCCCGGTATTCGTGTCCGGGCCACGCGGGTCGATCACTATGCCATCGCGGACGGCAATCCGGCGCATGGGTTTATCGATATCTCGATCCGCCTGCGCGCTGGCCGGGCTGCGGATGTCAAACGGGACGCCACGCAGCGCATTTTTGAGGCGGTTGAGGCCTATCTGTCCCCCGCCTTCGCCGGACATTCCATCGCGCTCTCGCTTGAGATGCGTGACATTGACCCAGACCTTTCGCCCAAGACCGGCACGATCCGGGACCATTTGGGCGCGACCAACCAGGAGACCTGATCCATGAGCGCACTGGATACGAATATCGAGAAGCTGGCGGGCTTTCTGACCCGGTTTAAGGAAACCGGCATCAAGAACCGGATCGCGGGCGAAGATCGCGACGGTTCCGCAGGGGTGTTCCAATCCACCTCCCCGGTTGACAGGTCGGTGATCTGCGATGTCGCCCATGGCACAGCCGATGATATCGACGCTGCCGCCAATGCCGCCCACGCCGCATTTGCCGATTGGCGCGACATGCCTGCCACCGAGCGGCGCCGCATCTTGCTGAACGTTGCCGATGCGATCGAGGCCCGTGCCGAGGAAATTGCGCTGTGTGAATGCTGGGACACCGGCCAGACCCTGCGCTTTATGTCCAAGGCCGCGCTGCGGGGGGCCGAGAATTTCCGGTATTTCGCGGATCAGGTGGTCCAGGCGCGGGACGGTCAGCACCTTAAGTCGCCGACCCTGATGAACATCACCACGCGCGTTCCGATTGGTCCGGTGGGGGTGATCACGCCGTGGAACACGCCGTTCATGCTGTCGACATGGAAGATCGCACCTGCTTTGGCTGCCGGGTGCACTGTGGTTCACAAACCGGCCGAAGATTCTCCGCTGTCCGCTCGCCTGCTGGTGGAGATCGCCGAAGAGGCCGGGCTGCCCAAGGGTGTGCTGAACACCGTGAACGGGTTCGGCCCCGATGCGGGTAAGGCGTTGACGGAGCATCCGTTGATCAAGGCGATCGCCTTTGTCGGTGAAAGCCGCACCGGCAGCATCATCACCAAACAAGGTGCCGATACGCTCAAGCGGATGCATCTGGAACTGGGCGGCAAGAACCCGGTTGTTGTGTTCGACGACGCCGATCTCGACCGGGCGCTGGATGCGGTGATCTTCATGATCTACTCGATCAATGGCGAGCGCTGCACGTCATCCTCGCGCCTGCTGGTGCAGGACACCATCAAGGACGCGTTCGAGGCAAAGCTGATCGAGCGGGTCAACACCATCAAGGTCGGTCATCCGCTGGATCCTGCGACCGAGATCGGGCCCCTGGTGACCGAGGAGCATTATAACAAGGTGACCTCCTATTTTGACATCGCGAAAGAAGACGGTGCGACTGTCGCCGCCGGAGGTGTCAAGGTGGGCGACACAGGGTATTTCATTCGCCCAACCCTGTTTACCGATGCCAATAACCAGATGCGTATCGCGCGCGAAGAGATATTCGGCCCGGTTCTGACCTCGATCCCGTTCTCGACCGAGGACGAGGCGCTGCAGATTGCCAACGACACACCATACGGTCTGACCGGCTATGTCTGGACCAATGACCTGACCCGCGCCTTGCGGTTCACCGACAAGCTTGAAGCCGGGATGATCTGGGTGAACTCGGAAAACGTCCGCCACCTGCCCACCCCGTTCGGCGGCGTCAAGGCTTCCGGTATCGGCCGCGACGGCGGCAACTGGAGCTTCGAGTTCTACATGGAACAAAAACACGTCGGCTTCGCAACCGGAAATCACAACATCATGCAGCTGGGGAAGTGAA
>NZ_JBQERO010000043.1:0-2402 GCF_056535125.1 Ruegeria sp. O4
GAATTGTTTGACAGGTTCGCCATTCTTGCGCGGCGTAAAATTCACATTTGAGCAATGGTATCTTGACAGATTAATATGCCAAGAAAAATCGATTATACCTTCAACGTCATAAGTCTGACCTATGGATGACCTTACATAAGAGTTTCGATGTGATCCGAGGGAGCCTCGTGTGGCAAGCTGATCAGAATAGAGAATAGACGGGGATAACCAGACGGTTCCTTTCCTTCAGTACAAACGCCCCAATTCCCTGATCCTTTGCGGATAATCGTCTGGAAAACGCCAGATGACTTCGCCGGGTGCGCGCACCAGTCCGCGCGCGGCGGGGTCTTTGTTGGTCAGCAATGACAGGAAAAGATCGCTGCTGGCCCATGGTGAAGATCGGAAGTACCAATGCCCGTTGCCAGTGCCCGCCTCTTCGGCATCCGTCACGTCGATGACATGCAGCCTTGGGGTCCGGGCCAGCTCCGCTTGCACCGCAGGCACTGCTTCGCCGGGCGGCGAAGTCTCTCCGACGCGCTTGCGGCCAAAAACAAGCCTAGACATCGCCAGCGCGGAATCCGTTTGCGACTGATAGATCGTCAGGTCCGTAACCGCATCGAGAAGACCGTCCTCGATAGCATGAATGAAATAAGCGCGATCCAGATCGCTGCCGATCAGGATGAGCTTGCCCAACCGCGCGTTTCCCTCGGCCCCCAAAGCAATTTGATAGGCGGCGTCAAATGCCAGCCTTGTCCCGGCACTGTAGCCAATCAGGTGGATGCGACGGGCATCGGTAAGGGCCGAGAGAAAGGCAATCAGCTCGCGCAGATAGCGTCGCGAGGCCAGCGCCGATTCCTGATCGCGGAAATAGGCCAGCGTACTTGGGGTTGCTGTCCAGTTGTAACTGATGAAAGCGCCCTGATAGCCCAGGAAATGTTGCAACTGGCTTGAGACCAGAGTGGAATAGTCGAAATCCACATTATAGCCATGAATGTAGATGAAAATGTCCTTGTTGGCCGATTGTGCCAATTGCGCATTGATTTGTGACGCAAAATGGCTGCCGGCGGCTTCGACTTCGGCACGGCTGGGTGGCGTATCCATGTAATTGATAGCGCTGAACGGCAGAATGCCGGTCTCGGTCACGCCCACCACCCGCAGCCTATAGTCCCGATCCCGCGCCGCGGCGAGCGTTATGCGCCTTGCGTTTTCCCAGCTTTCAAGCGGCGGGTCCGACGCAATCTGCGCGACACCCGCCCGCAGCACGTGCCCCCGTGCATTATTGTAGCTTTTCTGCGGGTCGTCCGGTTCTGCGGGCTGGCGGTCGGTTGCGTAAAACAGACGCGCCCGCGACTCGAAATTACCCTCGGTCACATCCCCGAACGGGTCAAGCGTGCCATTGGCAAAGACCGTTGGCGAAGGCATGATGTCAATTTCATTGTAGGTTTTCGCCGCACACCCCGTCAGGGTTATGAAGATAATTAGCCAACAGAACCTATGCATCAGACACTTTACGCCCCAGAATTTCCGCCGCATTGAGATTTGCCGGCACGAGCTTTCAACCATTTTTGCAAATGGACCATCTTTGGCAAGCCTTTGAGGATGCCTGCGACAACGATGGCAGCAGATTGCGGGCCGGGACCGTGGATGATGCTGTCAGAGAGACGTTTGAAGGGTTCGAGTAAGCGGCCACATTAACCAATGGTCGCCGATTTCGGGGTCGGCTTCTTGATGAGTCTTTTACAATGTGAAGCTACGCAAAGGCGCAAGGGACCATGTGAAAACGGCTATGAAACGGGCCAGATGTTCATCAAGGTGAAGGGCATGTGCGAATAGTCATGAACGTTTCCTGCACTGAAAAGGTTCGCACCAGAATTTTACCACTCTTGGCTGTCCGGCTCCCGCCGCAAGTTTGTGGGCTCCAAAAGGATGTTTGTTTGCTGTTTTTTACCTTGGCCTCACCCTATCCAGGGATCGAAGCTTCCAGAGAACCCGGCGCAATTCAGCGGTTTTTCGATTGGATGAAACTCCTCCAGTGCACTGCCTGTGCCCCAAAGTTAGAACGATTTGCGATCGTGTGGCTTTTTGTTGCTTTTTCTTGACCGAGCAAACGAATTGATACATTTTACCAAAATAAAACCAGAATGGAGCACAAATTATCACGAATATAGACCGTTTTTGTCGCTCCATACCGCCCTTGAGTCAGAGGTTTCGTCTCGGTGTAAGGATGGTTTCGGAGCGGCGGCAGTGCTAATAACAGAATGTCCTGTGCGGACTGGTTATGGTAACCTGAGATAGAAAGGTATCGCCCCGACAGTTTGCAGTTAACTGCACATTTTGAGGGTGCAATTCTGTCAAATTGGCGGTCACTGGCTTCACTTGACCCAAAGCGCCTCGAAAAAGAAGGCACCCAACAAAAATGATCA
>NZ_JBQERO010000044.1:0-2214 GCF_056535125.1 Ruegeria sp. O4
TGCCTCGGTCCCATCATCACCGCACCTCCACTCTCAAAAACGAGTGAATCAGCGACAGGCAAACCAATCAACGGAATTTTTCAACACTATGTCCGCGATCTGTAAGTTCGACCTGCATGGAATTTTTCGCTCGCGGCAAAGGACCGCAATGCGGGCTGCGACCGCAGAATCCAGATGGGTCGTTGGATGTCGGCTCAGGGCCGGTGTTTTCTCCGTATGTAGTCATCCTAGTCAGATAGGCCGCCACTAATGGGCGTGTGTTCGTCGAACGACAGATGACGTGTCTTTTCCGGATTGCGAACAACGTAAACAGCGGTAATCACGTCGTATTCGATCTCCAACGACATCGTTTGCAAAAGGCCGCTCGCTTCATGGCTGAGGATCGATGGCAGATTGTTCAGGTGGCAGAATTGCCATTGCTGGACAGATTGATCAGAGTATTTACGCGCCAATCCAGACAATAGCCGCATCACCTTATCTCGGCCCAAAATCGGATTGAGTGTCGCCAGCACTTTGCCGCCGCCATCCGAAACAAATCTTACGTCTTGCGCAAGCAATTTGGTAAGAACGTCGGTGTCGCCGCTTTTGGCGGCCATGAAAAATGCCTTGGCGATGGCTTCGCCTTGTTGCGGCTCAACCTGTGTTCGAGGTTTGCTGCGCTGCACATGTTTCCGCGCTCGGCTGACAAGCTGGCGGCAGGATTCAGGTGTGCGTTCCAGTGCCGATGCCAGCTCGTCATATGATTGCTCGAACACATCGTGGAGCAGAAATGCTGCCCACTCGAGAGGTGTCAGCCGCTCCAGCGCCAGTAGGAGTGCCACTGAGACGTCACGGTCCAGTCGCTCGGTGGCATCATCTGTGATCAGTGGTTCCGGCAACCACTCGCCGGGATATGTTTCGCGTCGAATACGCGCGGCCCGCATGTGATCCAAACATAACCGCGTGACGGTTCGGATCAGAAAACCCGTCGCGTCCCGCACACTGGCATGATCAACCTTCTGCCAACGCAAAAATGCGTCCTGTACTACATCCTCCGCGTCGCCAACGGTGCCCAGCATTCGATAGGCGACCGCAAACAAGCGCGGTCGCAGATCGACAAAAATCTGGTCGTTGACGGGTGAAATCATATGACTCATGCGGCCGAGGCCTCCTTGGCGGCAGGATGTGGCGTTGCAAAGCCAATAGCAATGCGGTTCCAGGCATTGATCGTTGTCACAACCAGCGTTAGGGCGATCTTTTCCTGATCTGAAAACTGAACGGCCATCTCTTTATAGATGTGATCCGGTGCACCATTCTGCTCGATGCGGGTCAGCGTTTCGGCCCAGGCAAGAGCGGCGCGTTCACGCCCGGAATAAAGAGACGACTCTCGCCACGCGTTCAGTAAGTGAAGCCTGTCTTCACTCTCACCCTGCGCACGCGCGTCATGGGTGTGCATGTGAATGCAGAAAGCGCAGCCGTTGATCTGCGACACGCGCAATTTTACCAGTTCGATTAGACTGTGCTCAAGGCCGGATGTTTTGAGGCATTCCTCCATGTCGAGCATTGGCTGCATAAGTTGCGGGGCAACGGCGAAGTGGTTTAGGCGGGATTGCATGAGGTGCTCCTGTATTCGGGTGTATAGAAACAGGACGCGGCAGGCGTGGAGTTTGTGACATGGGTGCGTAACAAATCAGTTTTTATTGCGTAGGGTGGACAGTTATATATCAATCGAGTTGCGCAAAGTTCACCAGTGTTTCGCGAATGCTTTACTCGACTGCAGGTGCCCTGTTTCCAAGGTGCGCCATGTTCTGAAAATGTGATGGTTTCTTGGGAGGCGCTTAATTTATCAGTATTTATTTCGTATCTTCGTCAACCGCCTCGCCCAGTGCTTTAAGCAGTCCATTCAAGTTATCGCGCTGCTCGGGCGATAAACCGTTCATAAGCCGATGTTGTGTTTCAACGTGATCTGAGACGGCATTTTCGATTTTTGAGAACCCGTCCCTCGTCAATCGGATCAAGAAGCCGCGTTTGTCTTCCGGATTTGGCGCGCGCTCGACCAAGCCGGCCTTGACGAGCTGGTCAATTCGGTTGGTCATTGTCCCCGATGTCACCATGGTCAGGTCAAGCAATTCCCCCGGCGACAGGCCTTCAGGCTTTCCGGATCTGCGCAGAGTCGCCAGTACATCAAAGCTGGCGAGGTTAAGCCCGTAAACCTTCCAGGTTTTGTCCATCTCT
>NZ_JBQERO010000045.1:0-1925 GCF_056535125.1 Ruegeria sp. O4
CCCTCTGCGCGTTGATGGCCCCTTTTGTGATGCGGGGGTCGTTGCCTTCGCTGAGGGCGATTATGGGACGGGTGGCCGGAGCGTTTTGCCGCAACAGCTCGACGGGTGTCAGGGTCATGTGCTCCGGCCTCGTCCTGGGGTTAAGCGCCCTGCGCCTTCATGTCATCGGCGCTGATGCCGGCGACTGCGACGGGTTTTTTCATCGCGTCGCGGCGGAAAGGCTCGCCAAGTTCCTGGTTGATCAGGGCCTCGATCAGCGTGGTGATGCCGTTCTTCTGGTCCTCGATCGCCTGGTTCAGCGCCGCGGTCAGCTCGTCCTGGGTGCGGGCCACGACGCCTTTCAGGCCACAGGCCTGCGCGATACCGGCATAAGACACCTTGGTGTCCAGCTCGGTGCCCACGAAGTTGTCGTCGAACCACAGGGTCGAGTTGCGCTTTTCCGCGCCCCACTGGTAGTTGCGGAACACGATCTGGGTCACGGCGGGCCATTCCTCGCGGCCAATCGCGGTCAACTCGTTCACCGCGATGCCAAAGGCACCGTCACCGGCAAAGCCCACAACCGGAACATCCGGGCAGCCGATCTTGGCACCGACAACGGCGGGCAGGCCATAGCCGCAGGGGCCGAACAGGCCCGGCGCCAGGTATTTGCGACCCTCTTCAAACGACGGATAGGCGTTGCCGATGGCGCAGTTGTTGCCGATGTCCGAGCTGATGATCGCCTCTTTCGGCAGCGCCGCCTGAATGGCGCGCCACGCCATGCGCGGGCTCATCCAGTCGGGCTTGGCCGCGCGGGCGCGCTGGTTCCAGGTGGTGCCCGGATCGTCATCCTCATGGGTCATCGAGGTCAGTTCCTGCGCCCAGGCCGATTTCTTCTGCGCGATGCGCTCTTTGCGCTCCTTGCGGCCTTCGTCACCGGCGGTGTCGCTCAGCTGGGCCAGAATGCCCTTTGCCACCTTGGCGGCGTCGCCGATGATGCCGACGCTGACCGCTTTGGTCAGGCCGATACGGTCAGGGTTGATGTCAACCTGGATGATCTTGGCATCCGCAGGCCAGTAGTTGATGCCATAGCCCGGCAGGGTCGAGAACGGGTTCAGACGGGTGCCGAGGCACAGGACAACATCCGCCTCGCTGATCAGCTCCATCCCCGCTTTCGAACCGTTATAGCCCAGCGGACCGGCAAACAGCGGGTGGCTGCCCGGGAAGGCGTCATTGTGCTGGTAGCCGACGCAGACCGGCGCATCCAGGCGCTCGGCCAGCGCTTTCGACGCCTCGATGCCGCCTTCGGCCAGAACCACACCGGCGCCGTTCAGAATGACAGGGTTTCTGGCGTTCGACAGCAGCTCGGCCGCCTGGGCCACGGCGCTTTCGCCACCCGAGGGGCGCTCGAACTCGACAATGGCGGGCAGGTCGATATCGACAACCTGGGTCCACATGTCGCGCGGGATGTTCAGCTGGGCCGGGGCGCTGGCGCGCTTGGCCTGCATGATCACACGGTTCAGAACCTCGCAGACGCGGGTCGGGTCGCGGACCTCTTCCTGATAGGCGACCATGTCCTCGAACAGCTTCATCTGCTCGACTTCCTGAAAGCCCCCCTGACCGATGGTCTTGTTGGCCGCCTGCGGGGTCACCAGCAGAAGCGGGGTGTGGTTCCAGTAGGCGGTCTTGACGGCGGTCACAAAGTTGGTGATGCCCGGACCGTTCTGCGCGATCATCATCGACATCTTGCCGGTCGCCCGGGTGTAGCCATCCGCCATCATCCCCGCGCTGCCCTCATGCGCACAGTCCCAGAACATGATCCCAGCCTTCGGAAACAGATCCGAAATCGGCATCATCGCAGAGCCAATGATCCCAAACGCATGTTCAATACCATGCATCTGCAAAACCTTAACAAAGGCCTCTTCCGTCGTCATCTTCATAGGGGTGTT
>NZ_JBQERO010000046.1:0-1923 GCF_056535125.1 Ruegeria sp. O4
GCGACTTTTTGTTTGTGTTTATTGAACTGTTGGTCGAAGAGGTTTTTGAAGGGTCCGTTTTTCTGCATGAGTTGGTCGAGGTTTCCCTGTTCGGCGATAGCGCCGTCCTGGATGACGATGATCTTGTCTGCCTCCAGCACGGTTGACAGGCGGTGGGCGATGACGATGACGGTGACATCCTGTGTCAGGGCGTCCAGCGCCTCTTTGACCAGCGATTCCGATTCCGCGTCCAGCGCGCTTGTGGCCTCGTCCAGCAGCAGGATTTCGGCCTTGCGCAGAATGGCGCGGGCAATCGCGATGCGCTGTTTCTGACCGCCCGACAGAAAGGTTCCGTTTTCGCCCACCGGGGTCTCATAGCCCTGCGGCAGGTCTGTGATGAACTGATGCGCATGTGCGGCCCGGGCTGCCGCGATCACCTCTTCATCGCTCGCCTCGGGTGCCGAGCAGCGCAGGTTGTCCATCACCGAGGCCGAGAACAGGAACGTGTCCTGACCGACATACGAGATTTTCCGCCGCAGCGAGGCAAAGCTGACATCCCTCAGGTCCTGGCCATCGATCTCGACGCTGCCCTGATCGGGGTCGTAAAACCGCATGATCAGGCCAAACAACGTGGATTTGCCACCACCGGACTGGCCGACAAGGGCCGTGGTTTTCCCGGCCTCGAAAGTGGCGCTCATGTTGTCGATCACCGGCACCGTGCCCTGATAGCCAAAGGTCACATTGCGCAGCGTGATCTGTCCGGGGCCGTCACTCAGGTCACGGGCCCGGGGGCTTTCCACCATCGTGTCCTCCTGATCCAGCAGGCTGAACAACAGGCCGACACCGACCATGCAGGTTTCAATCTGGACCCGCATCCTGGACAGGCGCTTGGCGGGTTCATAGGCCATCAGCAAAGCGGTGATGAAGGACATCAACTGACCCGCGGTCGGCTGTTCGGTGCCCGCGATGCCCATCGTGCTGACAATGAGAACCCCGGCAACCGCCAGACCGGCCAGAAACTCCATCAGCGGGCTGGCAATGGCCTGCAGCCGGGCGATGTCGTTCGAGCGCTGTTCGACCTTCCGGATCGCGGTCTCCATTCGGTCGATCATGCGATCTTCAAGCGCAAACACCTTGATCACCTTGATCCCCGCCGAGGTCTCCTGCAGCACCCGGATGATCTCGGCCAGCGATTTGAACTCGGCCTGCATGATCGAGCGGACGCTTTTCAGCAGATACCGCACCCCCAGCAGGGCAACCGGGCCCACCACAAAGAACATCACCGACAGGACCGGCTGCTGATACACCATGACCACAATCAGGCCGACCAGGGTCAGGGCATCGCGGACAAACCCGGTGACCAGAACATCGATCAGGCCCCGGGCCGATTGCGCGCCATTGGTCGTGCGCATCAGCAAATCCGATGATTCATTGGTCGAAAAGAACGACACCCCGTGCCGGACCAGCTTGCGGTACAGCTTCTCCTGCTGCTGGGCCACAATCCGGTTGCCCGCGCGCGCCAGAAAGACGGCCTGAATATACGAGGCCACCGCCTTGGTCAGGAACAGAAGCACAACCCCCAGCGCAATGACATGCGCCCATCCCCGCAATTCCGGGCTGGTCATGGCATCAACGATATATTCCATCATGTAAGCCGAGCCGGCGGTGGTGACCGCCACCGCGATCATCGCCAGGATCGCAACGCCGTAAAGCCCGCCCTGCGCATAAAAGCTCTCACCGACAAGCCGGCCCATATAGCCCGATCGCCACTTGTTCCAGGCGCGCTTCATCATTGCGTTCTCCAAATCCGTGAAACGGTGCGCACGCCCAGATACCCCATATCCCGCCGCGCCTAAAGGGCTGATGCTACCCTGCGGCAGACCAACCCATCCCAACATCCAAACACGCTAAATAAGACCTCACCACCAAACCCACAACCAAAAC
>NZ_JBQERO010000047.1:0-1860 GCF_056535125.1 Ruegeria sp. O4
GCCTTCAGGCTTTCCGGATCTGCGCAGAGTCGCCAGTACATCAAAGCTGGCGAGGTTAAGCCCGTAAACCTTCCAGGTTTTGTCCATCTCTTTTCTGAGTTGAGCCACCAGGCGGGAGAGACGCCCAATCGTTTCCATCGGTCCGACATCAAGGTCGGGTCGGGCTTTGTTCCATTGCGAAATGATACGATCAATGTGGTCCATGGAAGCATATTGCGAAGATTTATCTTGACGTCAAGAGAATGAGGAATATCTTGACGTCAAGATAAATGGAGATTCCTCATGAAACATCATGTCGACATCGCGCTCACTGCAATCGCGCCGCTGGTCTGGGGCAGCACGTACTACGTTACGACTGAATTCCTTCCGGCCGGGTATCCAGTCACTATGGCTGCCCTGCGGGCTTTGCCCGCTGGCCTGCTACTGCTTGTTCTTGCCCGGCAATTGCCGCAGGGTATCTGGTGGATACGCGCCTTCGTTCTCGGTGCGCTCAACTTCACCGCGTTCTGGACATTGCTATTTGTGGCGGCGTACCGACTGCCTGGCGGTGTAGCCGCAACTGTTGGGGCGGTTCAGCCTTTGATTGTCGTATTCTTGGCTGCGATGCTGATTGGTACGACGGTCAAGTTATCTGCGGTGGTCGCGGCACTGATCGGTATCTTTGGGGTCGGACTTCTTGTTCTTGGTTCGGGGATTTCACTTGATCCGATTGGAGTGGTTGCGGGCATCGGGGGCGCAGCCTCCATGGGGGCGGGCACAGTTCTGACCCGGAAGTGGCAAGCCCCTGTGCCCCTTTTGACTTTGGCGGCCTGGCAACTCACGGCAGGGGGGCTGTTGCTGGTACCCTTGGCGCTTTTGTTTGAGCCTGCGTTTCCACCATTGAATACGCAAAACATCACCGGCATCGTCTATCTCACTCTGATCGGGGCTGCGCTGACATACATCTTATGGTTCCGAGGTGTTTCCCGGATCGAGCCCGGCGCCGTTTCAGCCCTTGGTTTTCTCAGCCCGCTTTCCGCAGTCGTTATTGGCTGGATGCTTCTTGGCCAGGCTCTGACGCCCACCCAGATCGCCGGAGCCGGAGTGGTGCTCACGGCAATCTGGCTTGGGCAGCGTGCCGGGCGTATTAGCCCTCTCGTTCTTTCAGAAACTGCCCATACACACCTCAATCCAAAAGGAGAATGCTCATGAAACTTGTCGTATTTGGTGCAACTGGCGATGTCGGTTCTCGTGTCGTGACTGAGGCGATCTCGCGTGGCCATGACGTTACCGCGGCAGTTCGAAACGAGGCAGGGATCGAAAACCTGCCCAAAGGCGCCAAGCCGATTGTTGCGAATGTTGCGGACCCTGCGGCTTTGGCCGCGGCCATGGCTGGTCAGGATCTGGCCGTAAGCGCTGTGCGCGCACCAGCCGGGCGTGAGGGCGAAGTCGTTGCTCTGACCCGTTCCATTTTGGACGCCGCATCCCTTGCAGATCTTCGGGTGATCATTGTCGGCGGTGCCGCGCGTCTGCATCTACCCGATGGTAGCCCACACACCGTCTTGACAGATCCCGACTTTCTGCCCGAGAGCATTGTTCCAACCGCGCGTGCATCCATGGCACAGTGGGAACTCTGTTCATCCGATGCCTCGGCAAACTGGACCTATGCCAGCCCGTCCGCCTTATTGCAGCCCGGTGAACGCCTAGGCGTCTTCAGAACCGACACAGATAACCTGATTGTTGATGACGCCGGCAACTCAGAAATCTCCATGGAAGATTTTGCAGTGGCAATTGTAGATGAGGCTCAATCGCCCAAATATCCACGCGCCGCCTTTACCGTAGGCTATTGAACCTCCAACGACCTAGTCGTTCAGGGAGAGC
>NZ_JBQERO010000048.1:0-1516 GCF_056535125.1 Ruegeria sp. O4
GATAGTGTTGAAGAAGTCGCCGTTTGGGCGCGTTCAGGATGCGGCCTCAATAGGCTTCCGCCTTCCCTTCATCCCGTCAGTCTAGGTTGTGGCACCAGCTTGGCGAGTTTCCGAAGGTTTTGGGCGGTTGCTGCGAGTTGAAACTGTTCATATGCGCCTTTGGGTCCTCGTAGCCGCATCGTCGGAACGCCTATGTATCGTTTCAGATGTGCGAAGAGCATCTCAACCTTCCTTCTCTGAATGAACGAGGTCATGTACGCATCGGTCTTGCGGATATCGCGGGCGACGTCGCGAGCCGCTTCATGGACGGAACGAAGCACGTTCCGGGCTGGCTGATTTGGACAGCAATTTGCTTTCAATGGGCATGCGTCGCAGTCGTGCTTTGATGCACGATATTTAATGAAACCGTCTTTGCCGCCATTTGGCTTGCGCGGTTTGGAGAAGTTTCGCCGATATGTTCGCAGCTCTTTATTGCCGGGGCATGTGTAGCTGTCGGTCGTGGGGTCGTAGACGAAGTCTTCGCGCGAGAACGTGCCGTCCGTCCGTTTAGATTTATCCCACACCGGGATGTGCGGAGCGATGCCGCGCTCTTCCACCAACCAGCCCAGCATCTCCGCTGAGCCGTAGCCCGTATCGCCGACCAGCTTGTCCGGCGTCATGCCGAAGCGGTCCGTAATCCGGTCGATCATGCGTCGTGCAGCAAAGGCCTCAGCGGTTCGGATCGGAACCGATGGTTCAACATCGACGATCACCGCATTATCCAAATCCACCATATAGTTGGTGGAATATGCGAAGAAGGCAGCCCCACCGTCCGCGCCTGTCCAGCGTGCGGCGGGATCAACGGGTGAGATGTATTTGGGGACAACTTTGGTGGATGCGCCGAAAGCCGCATCATCCAGCGTTTCGAGATATTCCTCAACCACACGAGTGGCTAGGTCGGGCGGCAAACCCACTTTGCTATCGACACCCCGCGTCTGGTTCGCATTCGCCGGGATCAGGCTGGCATCGACGCCGAAGCTATCGCCGCCAACCAGGCCCTCATCGATGCAGCGCCTCAGGACAGTCTCGAAGAGGTGGCGGAATAACCCGCACTCACGGAAACGCCCGTGTCGGTTCTTCGAGAAGGTCGAATGGTCTGGCACCGGATCGGTCAGATCGAGCTTGCAAAACCACCTGTAGGCCAGGTTGACATGCACCTCTTCGCAGAGCCGCCGCTCGGACCGAATGCCTTGGCAATAGCCCAACAACAGCATCCGGATCATCAACTCTGGATCAATCGAAGGACGACCGTGAGCGCTGTAGGACGGTGCCAGCAGGGGGCGAACTTCCGAAAGATCAAGGAAGCGATCAATGCCGCGTAACGGATGATCAGCAGGCACAAACTCTTCAATCGAGAACTCATAAAACAGCGCCCCTTGCGCCACCTGCCTCGGTCCCATCATCACCGCACCTCCACTCTCAAAAACGAGTGAATCAGCGACAGGCAAACCAATCAACGGAATTTTTCAACACTATG
>NZ_JBQERO010000049.1:0-1304 GCF_056535125.1 Ruegeria sp. O4
ATTGTAGATGAGGCTCAATCGCCCAAATATCCACGCGCCGCCTTTACCGTAGGCTATTGAACCTCCAACGACCTAGTCGTTCAGGGAGAGCACCCCGCCTGCAGTTCGCAAGCGGCGTGTTATTCCAGATGCAGTCTCGTCACGCGACCTTACGAAAACGAACAACCCGAGCGACATTTTGTCGAATACGCTATCCGCTTTACAGCGTGCTTACGCGGGCCGACGGGATCAACCGTTAGGACTGCAGGCACAAAGGCAATGGGCATTGTAAGGTTAAGGATTTCATCGATAGTCAAATTCCTGCGCAGAACTTTTTGGCGAATTTTCTTCTGGCTAGTTTTCGAATGGAACAGTTGAGAGGATTGCAAAGTTCGCGATGACAAAACTCACGGGCGAATGACGGCTTTGATGTGCCGGCTGTGGGTTCAGCTGGCCATCGATTTCGCACTCGCGGCGAATGTCGGGAAAGCGGGCTGCGACCGCAGCGGCCGAGTGTGGTAGTCAACGACTGGTTAGGACCGTAGCAAGCATCTGACCCTTTTGGAACAACCTACCGGTTCCTTAAAAACTCTCTCGGACTGACGCCCAGAGTTTGTCGAAACATGTAGCTGAACGCGCTCATAGATTCGTATCCCATGTCGAAGGCAACCGAGGTTACGCTCTTACCCGCCGCGAGCAGCGATACGGCATGCAAGACCCGTGCATGGCGCAACCATTTCGAAGGCGGCATGCCTGTTTCGGCGATGAACAGTCGTTCGATGGTCTTTCTGCTCGCTGGTACATCCGACAACCAGGCTTCGACCGAGCGAACGCTACCAGGGTCGTCGAGCGCACCACGCGCGACGTCGAGAATCCGCGTATCTTTTGGCAATGCAAGAGTAAGCGGCACGTCCTTTGCGGCGAGAATCTCCTGTCGAAGCAACGCATGCAGCGCTGTGTTGTGCTTGACTGTTCGCGTGCCTGTTGCTTCAGGCATCACCGCAACAAACAATGCGTCCAGAAGCGGTGTTATGGCAACGACCCGGCAATCAGGTCCAAGCCACTCTGCCTCTTCGCGATTGACATCGACATAGTGCATGACGTTGTTCGCCCCATAGCGCATCCAGTGTTCTTTATCTGGAGGAATCCAGATCGCCATGGCCGGACTGAGCAGCAGGACCCGGTCCGGGGTTCCGACATACATCGACCCCGAGGCTGCCGAGATCAGTTGACCAAAATGGGGTCTGCTCCGGCTGAGTGCAGAATGACACCTTAAGCGCTGAGCACGCGTTTCCCATATTCTCGCAGGTTGCCTTTGGGATCGA
>NZ_JBQERO010000050.1:0-1248 GCF_056535125.1 Ruegeria sp. O4
CGGTTGCAGAGGTCTGCGACCTGGGCGCGGACGCGGGCTTCGACTTCGGCGTTGCCGTCTTCGCCGTTGGCGGCCAGGCCGTCGACCACTTCGATGATCCAGTCGGCGATCTGGCGGAACTCGGCCTCGCCAAAGCCGCGGGTGGTGCCGGCGGGGCTGCCAAGGCGGATGCCCGACGTGATGGTCGGCTTTTCCGGGTCAAACGGCACGCCGTTCTTGTTGCAGGTGATATGCGCCCGGCCCAGGGCCTTTTCGGTGGCGTTGCCCTTGACGCCCTTGGGGCGCAGGTCGACCAGCACCACATGGGTGTCGGTGCCGTGGGTCACGGTGTCGAGCCCGCCCTTGATCAGCTGATCGCTGAGCGCCTGCGCATTGGTCACGACCTGCTGGATATAGCTTTTGAACTCGGGGCGCAGCGCCTCGCCAAAGGCCACCGCCTTGGCCGCGATCACATGCATCAGCGGGCCGCCCTGAATGCCGGGGAAGATCGCCGAATTCACTTTCTTAGCGATATCTTCATCATTGGTCAGGATCATACCCCCACGTGGGCCGCGCAGGGTCTTGTGTGTGGTGGTGGTCGCCACATGCGCGTAGGGGAACGGGCTGGGATGCTCGCCCGCCGCAACCAGACCGGCGAAATGCGCCATGTCCACGTGCAGATAGGCGCCGACCATGTCGGCGATCTGACGCATGCGGGCAAAATCGATCTGACGCGGGATGGCCGAACCGCCCGCGATGATCAGCTTGGGGTTATGCTCTTTCGCCAGCGCCTCGACCTGATCATAGTCCAGCATGTTGTCCTGCTGGCGCACGCCGTATTGCACGGCGTTGAACCACTTGCCCGACTGGTTGGGCCGCGCGCCGTGGGTCAGGTGACCACCGGCATCCAGGCTCATGCCCAGAATGGTGTCGCCGGGCTGGATCAGCGCCTGGAACACGCCCTGGTTGGCCTGGCTGCCCGAGTTCGGCTGCACATTGGCAAAGCCACAGCCAAACAGCTGCTTGGCGCGGTCGATGGCCAGATTCTCGGCGATATCAACAAACTCGCAGCCTCCGTAATAGCGCCGGCCCGGGTAACCTTCGGCATATTTGTTGGTCATCACCGAACCCTGCGCCTCCATCACGGCGGCAGAGACGATGTTCTCGGACGCAATCAGCTCGATCTCGTCGCGCTGACGACCCAGCTCAGACCGGATCGAGCCAAAAAGCTCAGGATCGCGGTCCGACAAGGACTGGGTGAAAAATCCG
>NZ_JBQERO010000051.1:0-1165 GCF_056535125.1 Ruegeria sp. O4
TGGACGTGTCGCGGTTTGCTGCCGCTCCTTTGATAGCATTTATTGCAGCAAAGGAGACGAACTATGGGACTGAAACGGACGGACGAATTTCGCGCTGACGCTGTGCGGATCGCACTGACGAGCGGGCTGACGCGCAAGCAGGTAGCATCTGATTTGGGCGTTGGTCTTTCGACACTGAACAAGTGGGTGACAGCACATCGTGACACTGAGGTGGTGTCTGACAAAGACCTCGACCTTGCCCGAGAGAACGAACGACTTCGACGTGAAAACCGCATCCTGAAGGAGGAGAGGGACATCCTAAAAAAGGCCACAGCCTTCTTCGCGAGCCAAAAGCCATGAGGTTCCGGTTCATCGAAGAGCATGGCCACGAATTCCCGACCAACCGCCTTTGCCAGGTTCTGGATGTCAGTTCACGTGGACTGCGCGCCTATCGCAGCCGCCCAGCCAGCCAAAGACAGCGAACCGACATGGTGGTCTTGGCGCATATCAAGGAACAATCCCGTCTCAGCCTGGGCAGCTATGGCCGTCCACGGATGACTGAAGAGCTGAAGGAGCTTGGCCTGCCCATCGGCCATCGCCGCGTTGGCCGATTGATGCGCGAGAATGGCATACGCGTCGAACGATCCAAGAAATACAAAGTAACGACCGACAGCAACCACGCCTTCAATATCGCGCCCAACCTGCTGAACCGGGACTTCCGTGCGGATCAGCCGAACCAGAAGTGGGCAGGCGACATCAGTTATGTCTGGACGCGAGAAGGCTGGCTCTATCTGGCTGTTGTTCTCGACTTGCATTCACGTCGCGTGATCGGTTGGGCCGTGTCGAACCGAATGAAGCGTGATCTGGCGATCCGGGCTTTGGAAATGGCTGTGGCGCTGCGGCAGCCGCCAAAGGGATGCATTCACCACACCGACCGTGGCAGCCAATACTGCTCACACGACTACCAGAAGCTCCTGCGTCAGCACGGCTTCCAAGTATCGATGAGTGGCAAGGGAAATTGTTACGACAACTCGGCAGTCGAGACCTTCTTCAAGACCATCAAGGCAGAGCTGATCTGGCGCAGGTCGTGGCACACGCGACGAGACGCGGAACTGGCAATCTTCCAGTACATCAATGGCTTCTACAATCCGCGGCGAAGGCACTCAGCATTGGGCTGGAAAAGCCC
>NZ_JBQERO010000052.1:0-1076 GCF_056535125.1 Ruegeria sp. O4
ATGGCAAAGGAAAAGTTTGAGCGTAATAAGCCGCACGTCAACATCGGCACGATTGGGCATGTTGACCACGGCAAGACGACGCTGACCGCAGCAATCACCAAGTATTTTGGTGACTTCAAGGCGTATGACCAGATTGACGGCGCGCCGGAAGAGAAAGCCCGCGGCATCACCATCTCGACCGCGCACGTGGAATACGAGACCGACGCGCGCCACTATGCACATGTCGACTGCCCCGGCCACGCTGACTACGTCAAGAACATGATCACCGGTGCCGCTCAGATGGACGGCGCGATCCTGGTTGTGAACGCCGCGGACGGCCCGATGCCGCAAACCCGCGAGCACATCCTGCTGGGCCGCCAGGTTGGCATCCCGAAGATGGTCGTGTTCATGAACAAAGTTGACCAGGTTGACGACGAAGAGCTGCTGGAACTGGTGGAAATGGAAATCCGCGAGCTGCTGTCTTCGTATGAATACCCCGGCGACGATATTCCGATCATCGCAGGTTCGGCTCTGGCCGCGATGGAAGGCCGTGACCCTGAAATCGGCGAGAACAAGATCCGCGAGCTGATGGCGGCTGTTGATGACTACATCGACACCCCTGAGCGTGCTGTTGACCAGCCGTTCCTGATGCCGATCGAAGACGTGTTCTCGATCTCGGGCCGTGGTACCGTTGTGACCGGCCGTGTCGAGCGTGGCGTGATCAACGTTGGCGACGAGATCGAAATCGTCGGTATCCGCGACACCGCAAAAACCACCTGCACCGGCGTTGAAATGTTCCGCAAGCTGCTGGACCGCGGTGAAGCGGGCGACAACATCGGCGCCCTGCTGCGTGGTGTGGACCGTGACGGCGTTGAGCGTGGCCAGGTTCTGTGTAAGCCGGGTTCGGTGACACCGCACACCAAGTTCGAAGCCGAAGCCTACATCCTGACCAAGGAAGAAGGCGGCCGTCACACGCCGTTCTTCGCGAACTACCGTCCGCAGTTCTACTTCCGGACCACTGACGTGACCGGCACCGTGACCCTGGCGGAAGGCACCGAGATGGTCATGCCCGGCGACAACGTGTCGTTCGGCGTTGA
>NZ_JBQERO010000053.1:0-878 GCF_056535125.1 Ruegeria sp. O4
CTAGGGTCAGGATGCATTGATTTTCAAGGCGCTGCATGATTCACGGCTCGAAAAATGGAGTGGTGATATGAGCGACCTTTTCTGGCTGACAGACGAGCAGATGGCCAAACTTTCCCCTTTCTTCCCGCGGTCGCACGGCAAGCCACGGGTCGATGACAAGAGGGTGCTGAGCGGGATTATCTTCATCAATCGCAATGGGTTGCGGTGGCGTGACGCTCCCAAAGAATACGGACCGCACAAGACGCTTTATAGCCGGTGGAAGCGTTGGAGTGAGAAAGGCATCTTCGCTCGGATGATGGTCGGCTTGGCAGCCGAACACGGCGAGGAAAAGACCGTGATGATCCCCTCTCGGGACATTGCTCCGCAATGCCCTGCCGGGCAGTGGACGTGACCTATCTGAAAGCACATCGCACCGCGACCAGCATGGCCGCGAAAAACGGGGGCGTGGCCGCCTGATTGGCCGAACCAAGGGCGGCATGAATACGAAGCTGCATGCTATCTGTGACAGCCAAGGGCGACCGATCAGCCTTTTTGTCACCGCTGGCCAAGTCAGTGACTACATCGGTGCGCGAGCTCTAATGAGCAGCATACCAGAAGTCGACTGGCTGCTCGGGGATCGCGGCTATGATGCAGACTGGTTCCGAGACGCGTTGAAAGACAAAGGAATAAGCGCCTGCATCCCAGGTCGAAAGCAACGCAAGACAACTGTGAAGTATGACAAGCGCCGATACAAACGGCGCAACCGTATTGAGATCATGTTTGGTAGGCTCAAGGACTGGAGGTGTGTAGCGACACGTTATGATCGCTGTCCCAAAGTCTTCCTCTCCGCAATCGCCCTCGCAGCAACCGTCATCTATTGGTTATGAATCCTGACCCTA
>NZ_JBQERO010000054.1:0-802 GCF_056535125.1 Ruegeria sp. O4
TGTCAGCCAGAAAAGGTCGCTCATATCACCACTCCATTTTTCGAGCCGTGAATCATGCAGCGCCTTGAAAATCAATGCATCCTGACCCTAGAGCATCAAAATCTCCAAGAGCGTCAATAGCTCCATCAGACATAGCTTCGATGATCTCGTCGGCTCCGGATCGAAGAACAACTCTTGCCGCAGCGCGAGCTCCAATTACCCCGATTTTTTTTGCCGAATCCAAAGCTTTCTTTGCTTTGCCTCCCTGTGTTTTAGGTACGGCCTCGACCAACGCACCAAACAGTGTAACAATGGGATCACCCGAGTGGTCCGATTGCTGAACGTCCACTTCGATAACAATTTCCCCAGACTGTCTGAGTTGTTCTGACCAAGCCTTCCGAAAGTACGTCTTTCCCCTGCCAAATCCAGCTTCAATGGAAACGACCTTTGTGGTTTCCATTGACTTAATCAGGTTTGTGAAAGTGTTCCCGATATGTTCGTAGTCCAGAAGATCGTGGTCCCAAATACTCTGTGTTTTCATAAATATAAGTGCCTCAATTCGGGTGCATCGCGCGCAGAAACTACAACTTAACGTGAAATTCAGTTGCTGGTATTCTATTCTACAGTTCGGGTAATTCTGCACATTGCCAATGGGATGAAAAGTGGTACGGCACCAAAAGTTCACTGATTTCTGGTGTTGCGCATTCATCACAGGGTGAATTTCGTCCCTAATGCTTCCAGAGTGCTTTGAGTTGTGCAGTGGCCCTGAACGCAGAAAGCGCCCCAAGGGGCGCTAAGTGTTTGATATCTGACTTGAAGTATT
>NZ_JBQERO010000055.1:0-558 GCF_056535125.1 Ruegeria sp. O4
AATTCGTCCGTCCGTTTCAGTCCCATAGTTCGTCTCCTTTGCTGCAATAAATGCTATCAAAGGAGCGGCAGCAAACCGCGACACGTCCACACATACCGCGTTCAGCCATGATCTCTTCAAGGCCCTGATGGGAAACCGTGTACTGTAGGTAGAAGAAATCTACGTACAAGTTTGCATCCTTGGGGAAATGACAGCCTATCAAAGAAATCATGCGGAAACCTGTTGGAGAGCAAAACGCAAACAACAAACATCGCTGCATATATGCTCGTCAATCCGGACCGATAGTTTGCGACACGTCTCACCGTACGTCTTCGACAGTTCAGCAAGCGTCATTTCCGCACGGATCGCTTCAAGCGCGACCTTGGCTTTGAGTTCACGAGAGCGGTTCTTTCTCGAGCCATTCTGAGTTGTCTCTCTCATCATTCGATCCACCTTAAAAACTGGTCCGATTCCCCGCGGCTACCTCTCCCCGCAGATATGTGATCTGCGGGGGTATTGAGTTTTTTGTGTGGATTACCTGCTGCGCCAGGCCTGTGTGCGGGCCAGGATGCCTTTTGA
>NZ_JBQERO010000056.1:0-551 GCF_056535125.1 Ruegeria sp. O4
TGTCAGCCAGAAAAGGTCGCTCATATCACCACTCCATTTTTCGAGCCGTGAATCATGCAGCGCCTTGAAAATCAATGCATCCTGACCCTAGGCATCGGTAGTTAGTTCCAATGCAAAGTCGTATTCTGAGAGTGTGTTGGTTTCTTGGGGCGCGCCAATTTTCCGGTACTTATTTCGCGTCTACGTCAATCGCCTCGCCAAGTGTTTTGAGCAATTCATTCAGGTTTTCGCGCTGCGTGAGTGATAACCCTCTCAAGAGCCGATGTTGTGTTTCAACGTGATCTGAAACGACATTTTCGATTTTTGAGAACCCGGCCTTGGTCAAACGTATCAAAAAACCCCGTTTATCTTCAGGATTTGGTACGCGCTCTACCAGACCAGCCTTGACGAGCTGGTCAATCCGGTTGGTCATTGTCCCGGACGTCACCATGGTCAGGTCAAGCAATTCCCCGGGCGACAAGCCTTCAGGCTTTCCGGATCTGCGCAGAGTCGCCAGTACATCAAAGCTGGCGAGGTTAAGCCCGTAAACCTTCCAGGTTTTGTCCATCTCT